>JADDPM010000231.1 GCA_016781885.1 Rubrobacter sp. | reverse complement strand
TCGTGATCGAACGGATCGAGGTTAGCGAGGCGACCGTGCGTACACTCGCTGATCTAGCCGGACTTCCGTTGGTGGAAGGACGTGAAGGGCTCCTTGCTCCGCAGCTCAGTGAATGGTTAACCGCCGCCAATGAGCTTAACCGGAAGATGAGCGAACCGAAATACTGGACCGTTACGCCGGCTACCGTTTTTACACATCCAAGCGCCCAGGAGGAGACGAATGACTACTAGACCCCAAGAAGATCTAGTTGAACTTTCCTTGGCCCAGGCCAGCTACCTTGTTGAGAGAAAGGAAGTCTCACCTGTCGACCTCGTCGAGGTCTCTCTGGAGAAGATCGCCGCTGTCAACGAGCGACTCAATGCCTACATCACGGTCTACGAAGACGAGGCCCGCCAGGTTGCCAAAGCGGCCGAGACGATGATAGTTGCCGGACACCGACTCGGACCGCTACACGGCATCCCGATTGGGCTCAAGGACAATATTGGCCTCAAGGGTCTCCGTACCACGGCTGGAAGTAAAGTACTCGCCGATTGGATTCCTGATCAGGACGCTACGGTTGCCGCCCGGCTGAAGGGGGCCGGTGCCATCGTTATTGGTAAAACCAACCTTCACGAGTTTGCTTGGGGGGGAACGTCTGCTAATCCACACTACGGGTTGGTACGTAACCCTTGGAACACGGAACGCTTCCCCGCTGGGTCAAGCGGGGGGTCCGGCGCGGCCGTTGCGGCTCGCACTTGCTATGGGGCACTAGGCACCGACACCGGCGGTTCCGTTCGCTTGCCGGCTGCTGTTAACGGCATCGCCGGTATCCGCCCCACCATAGGGCGAGTGAGTAACTACGGGGTCATCCCGCTGGCCTGGAGCATGGATACGGTAGGCCCCATGACCCGCACTGTTGAGGACTGCGCTGTCATGTTCAACGTTATCGTCGGTCACGACCCTAAAGATAATGGCTGCGCCAATATTCCTGCCGAGGATTACACCGCCGACCTTAAGCGCGGCGTCGAAGGAATCCGAATCGGAATCGTACCCAACTACTTCTTCCACCATCTGCAGCCTGCCGTGCACAATGCTGTAAGAGAAGCGCTCGGCACGCTTGAAAACCTTGGTGCCTCCACCATTGATGTCAATGTTGAGAACATCCACGGGAACATCTCGGCACAACTTACTGTTGAGTCGTGCGAGCCTAGCGCTTATCACCAGCGATGGCTCCGGGAGCGGCCAGAAGATTACGGCGAAGATGTCCGTCTCCTTCTTGAACTCGGCGAGATGTATCTGGCTACCCACTATATACAAGCTCAGCGCTATCGAAACCTGCTACGGCAAGAGTTCTTGGAAGCGTTCAAGTCAGTAGACGTTTTTATATGCCCAACGTTACCGTTCACCGCAACTCCTATCGGCGAGGTAAGCGTCATCATCGGAAATGATGCCGAGGAAGACATGTTGTCCGCTATCATGCAGTTCACTGGGGTCCCGAGCCTAACCGGGCTTCCGTCGCTTAATGTGCCGTGCGGCTACGACAGTGACAACCTTCCGATTGGCATGCAAATCATCGGGCGGCCCTTTGACGAAGCGACTCTGTTCCGTGTTGGTGCCGCCTTCCAAGGGGTCACCGACTTCCACACGCGAGCCCCCGAGTTGTAGAGAGGTACGAGCCAGGCGATTCTAGAGAGACTTCTGCCGCAAGGCGTAACTGTTGGCTCCGATGCTTCTCTACCAAAATTAATTGGTGGAAGGATTTTGCGGCAGAAGTCTCAGCGTGCGAAGCTGGTCGGGCAGAAGTCCAAAAAAGACGCGAAACAAGGGCAAAGGGTGATCGCCTTGGATTTTTGGGAGTTGCTTACGTTCCGGATGCCCAGAGAACTCGACTACGCCTCTCTCTACGAGGGGTTCGCCTGGGACCTGCCCTCGCGCTACAACATGGGGGTGGACGCCTGCGACCGCCACGCCCGCGAGAAGGGCAGGCTCGCCGTTATCCACGACCGCGGGGACGGCACGGCGGAGAAGTGGACCTACTGGGAGCTCAAGCGCGCCTCGGACCGCTTCGCCAACGCCTTGCGGACTTTAGGCGTCGAGCGCGGGGACCGGGTCGCCGTGCTGCTCTCGCAGTCGCCGCAACTCGTCGTGGCCCACCTCGCCGCCTACAAGCTGGGCGCCGTCGTGGTTCCGCTGTTCGCGCTCTTCGGGGAGGAGGCGCTGCACTTCAGGCTGGGGGACAGCGGGGCCCGGGTGATCGTGACCGACGCCGAGCACTCTGAGGTGATCCTCGCGCTGCGCGAGGAACTCCCCGAC
>JADDPM010000230.1 GCA_016781885.1 Rubrobacter sp. | reverse complement strand
CTGAAAACGGAGGGCATGACGCCCTGCTCGCCCATGCCGTAGATCAAGCGCGAGGCCATGATCATGTTTATCAAGGCGCCGTTGATGAGCGCCAGGAGCGCTATGGCCGAGAATAGCTTCAACGGGACCCCTAAAGTGCCCACCTTCACTACCTCTAGCAGGGGACCGCTGGATCCTGCGAGCCGGCCCGTGGGCACCACCATCGAGGCGACGATGGTCACGATAAGGTAGATGAGTCCTACCAGCACCAACCCCCCGAAGAGGATGCGGGGGTAGTTCCTGGAGGGGTCTTGGGTCTCCTCGGCGACGTTGACCGAGTCCTCGAAGCCGATCAGGGCGTAGAAAGACAGCGCCGCGCCACTCAGGATGAGAAGCGGGACAACCTCGCCCCCTTTGAACTCAAAGGCCCGGCTGGGATCCGCGGTGCCGGTGCCGAGCGCCGTCAGCCCGATCAGGACGATGAGCAACAAACCGAAGAGCTCGATCACGGTGAAGGTCGCGTTGAGCTTGACGGACTCCGAGATGCCGATGAAGTTGATCGCAGCGATCACCACTATGATCACCAGCGCGGTGAGAATCGTCGGCACCGTGATGAACTGCGAGAGGTAATCACCGCCGAACGCTATGGAGAGCGCGGAGGCCGACGTTATGCCGGACAACATGACCGCGAAGGCCACCATGAAGCTCACGAACGGAGTCCTGAAGGCGCGGTGAGTGTAGGTGGCCGCTCCTCCCGCGCGCGGGTACTTCGTCACGAGCTCGGCGTAAGCGAACGCGGTGAAGATGGCGAGCACCAGCGCGAGCAGGAAGGCGGTCCAGATCGCCCCGCCCGTTATGCCACCGACCTCACCGACCAGCGCGTAGATGCCACCCCCCACCATGTCACCTACGATAAAGAACAGCAGCAGCGTCGGGCCGATGGCACGCCTTAGGTGGGGCTGCTCCGCCGCGCCAGCCCGGGACTCGGATGCTTCCATTCGTCCTACCTCCTATGTTCCGCCGACTGGGTACGCCGCACGGAGTCGGATTTCCTCTCCCCCACGTAATGCAAGGTAATTCTAGGCTCACCGCCGAGAACGGGTCAAGACACGTTTGACTGGATATCTCCGATGAGGAGATGATGAACCGCTACCCGGAGGTGTCCCCGCCTCTCGGAGATCGGGTACCGCGAGGCGGCCTGCGCGTCGCCTGGGACGCCGCCGAACTTATACAGCGGATCGACCCCTCCTGGACCGAACCGACCGGCGGGCAGCGCGTGACGCTCGCCTTCCGATGCCCTACTCCGGCCGACATCGACGCGAAATACGCAGAGCTGTCCGCGCTGGGCCACGGCCACAAGGAGCCGTGGGACGCTTTCTGGGGCCAGCGCTACGCCGTCGTCAAGGACCCTGACGGGAACCCCGTCGACCTGCTCGCCCCGCTCTAGGACTGAGGACGAGGATCTTCCGCACCCACCGGCGTCCTGGCCGGACGCCCGGTTGCTCCTGGAAGGATCCATCGGCCGCTAGCCGGCGGCGGTGGGATCTCTTCGCTAGAGCAGACCGGCCAGCCGCCTCACGCCCTCCTCGATCTGCTCCGGAGGCACCGCGCAGAACGGTAGCCGCACGAAGCGGTTCCCAGGCACGGCCTCGCCGTCGTCTGGGTCGGCGAAGAAGGCCGCGCCGGGGGTCAATACGAGGCCGACCTCTTTCGCGCGCCCGATCAGACCCTCCGTGTTCGCGCCCTCGGGGAGCATCACGCTCACGAAGAAGCCGCCCGAGGGTATAAAGGCCTGCGCGTCGGGCAGCCCGGTGCGCACCGCGCCCGCCATCGCTTTCCAGCGGGGCGTGTACAGCCCCTTGAGGCGCTCGATGTTCGGCCCGAGGAGGCCGCGGCGCAGGTACTCGGCGACGGCGGCCTGGGTTGGGAGGACGGGCGAGAGGTAGGTGTCCTCCCCGAGGCGGGTGACGGACTTCACCAGTTCCTCCGGCGCGATCATGAACCCCACCCTGATGCCCGGGGAGAGCAGCTTGCTGAACGAGCTCATGGTGATGACGCGCGAGGGGTCCAGCTCCCGCAAAAGCGGCAGGTCCTCGCCTTCGTAGCGCAGCTTGCGGTACGGGATGTCCTCTATGATCCGGAACCCGTACTCGTCGGCGAGCTCCACGACCTTGCGCCGCTTCTGCTCGGAGAGCGTAGCCCCGGCGGGGTTCTGGAAGTCCGGCACGAGGTACACGAACGCAGGGACCTCGCGCCGCAGCGCCGCCTCGAGCCGCTCGACGCTGATGCCGTCGTCCTC
>JADDPM010000229.1 GCA_016781885.1 Rubrobacter sp. | reverse complement strand
GCCCGTAGTCTCGCATGCCGATCAATCCTCACGCAACCCGCTGTAGAGCGTGAGGAGGACCTCCGGGGAGCGTCTGGGGAACGCCTCGCGACTCTAGCGTTCGTCAATACCGGAACATCGGCCGAACCTACGAGGAGGCGCCCAGCAGCGATCCTCTCCCTTTCAGCAGCCTACCGAACTCGCTGGCGGGTATCGGCCTGCTGAAGTAGAAACCCTGCGCCTCGTCACATCCCCGCTCGCGCAAATATGCTAGCTGCTCTCCGGTCTCGACGCCCTCGGCGATCACCTCGAGCCCTAACTTGTGGGCCAGCCCGATCATGGCCTCGGCGAGCACTACGTCGTTCGGGTCGGTCGCGAGGTCCCGGACGAAGGACCGGTCGATCTTGAGCAGGTCGATCGGGAAGGTCTTCAGGCGCCAGAGTGAGGAGTAGCCGGTTCCAAAGTCGTCTATGGAGATCCGGATCCCGGGCGCCGAGCCCTTGAGTTCGTTTAGGGTCCGGGAGGTGGCCTCCACATCATTCATGAGTAGGCTCTCTGTTATCTCCAGCTCCAGGCACCGCGGGTCGAACCCGGTCTCCTTCAGGACGCCGACCACGGTCTCCACCAGGTTCTCCTGGCCGAATTGGCGGGCGGAGAGGTTGACCGCTATCCGCAGACCTTCGAGACCGGAGTCCTGCCAGGTCTTGCCCTGCGCGCACGCTGCGCGCAGGATCCATTCGCCCATGGATACTATGAGACCTGTATCCTCCAGCACGGGGATGAACTTCGTTGGGAAGACGATGCCAAGCTCAGGGTGTTGCCAGCGCAAGAGCGCCTCAGCGCCGACAATCTTGCCGGTGGCGAGGTCCACCTGCGGCTGGTAATAGAGCAGGAACTCCTCCCGGTCCCGGGCACGGCGTAGATCCCACTCCAGAGGTAGCCGCTCAGAGACCTGGACGTTCATCTCCTCTGTGTAGAACTCGTAGTTGTCGCGGCCCCGCTGCTTGGCGCGGTACATGGCGGCGTCGGCGTCCTTGAGGAGATTCTCTCCCTTAGAGGGAGGACGGACCGCTATGCCGATACTGCTGGTCACGAAGATCTCCTGCCCGTTCAGGACTAGAGGTTCGGAGATGATGTCGAGAATCTCTCGCGCCACCGGGCCAGCGTCCTGCGCGTCTGACATGTCTTCGAGTATGATCGCGAACTCGTCGCCTCCCAGGCGCGCCACGGTGTCACTCCCCCGTACGCGCCTCTCTATACGCCTCGCCACCTCTTTTAATAACTCGTCTCCAGAAGAGTGCCCCAAAGTGTCGTTGATGGCCTTGAAGCCGTCCAGGTCAAGGAACATGAGCGTCACTAGGCTGCCCTTGCGATCGGCCCGGGCCAGCGCCTGTTCGAGCCGATCACGGAACAGGCTGCGGTTGGCGAGGTTCGTGAGGTGGTCGTACTGGGCCAGGTAGGAGAGGCGCTCCTCGGCTCGCTTGCGTTCGATTGCGTAGCGGATCGCGCGTGCTATGAGGTTGCTATCTCCCTGGCCCTTGACCAGGTAGTCCTGCGCTCCGCCCTGCAATGCCTGGAGCGCTATCTCCTCATCGGTGAGACCGCTTAGCACCACGATCGGCACGCGGGACGCCGCGGCCCGTAGGCGGCTGACCGTGTCCAAACCGTGAGAGTCAGGGAGCGAGAGGTCCAGCAGAACCACACCGAAATCCTCTCCGGCAAGGCGATCGAGCGCTTCGCCGAGCCGTCCGGCGTCCGTCAGGTCGAACCTGTCAGCGCCCGCGTCTTCCAGCAGCATCCGCACCAGCAGGGCATCCCCCGGATTATCCTCGACGAGTAAAACCTTTATAGGGGTTTTTATCATCCGGTGTCTCTGCCCCTCCCGGCTACGCAATTCGGAGAAGCCGCGTTACCCCGCATCCGCGACAACGCCTCACCCATTAGACCTCGGCGGCAGCTTGACGATCGTAAACCAGAACTCCTCGATGGCCTGCACAACCTCTATGAACCGCTCCAGGTCGAGCGGTTTGTTGACCAAGGCGTTCGCGTGCAGGTCGTAAGTTTCGACGAGGTCCTGCTCGGCCTGGGAGGTGGTCAGCACCACTACCAGGATGTGTCTGAGGTTGGGGTCTTCCTTGATCTCCGCGAGCACCTCGCGACCGTCCTTCCGAGGAAGGTTCAGGTCAAGCAGGATCAGGTCCGGCAGGGCCGCATCAGCGTACTCTCTCTGCCGGTTCAAGAAAGCCAGGGCCTCCACGCCGTCCTTGACGTGGTGCAGATTGTTACACACCTTGCCCTCCTT
>JADDPM010000228.1 GCA_016781885.1 Rubrobacter sp. | reverse complement strand
ACGAGTGACTCTGAATCACTTAGTCCTGGTTCGAATCCAGGTTCGGCAGCTTCGATGGAGCCCTCGCGGGAGCGAGGGTTCTCTACGTTGGCCGACGGGCCGTCAGGGGAGGGAAAGTGGCGTCCGGCAAAGTGGTGTATCGGTAGCGCGGTGAGCGTGTCGCCGGGAGTGGCGACGGCCACCGCGTGATCCCCAGCAGCGAGGACGGCGCCGGCTGGCGTTCTTCCGCGACCTCGTCGCCCGAAACCTGACCGGGGTGAAGCTGGTCACCTCGACGCGCACGCCGGCCTGACCGTGGCGGTCGCCGCGACCCTGCCCGGCGCGGCCTGACCCAGCCGCAACGAAGGATCACCCCAGATACACCACGTCAACGGACTTGACCGGAGGGAACTCGGGGAGGCATTTCTCAGCAAAGGCGGCGAGCCCGGCCTGGACTTCCGGTCGCCGGAAACTACCAATCACGCTAGATACGTGCCAATATAGGGTCCCGAATTGGCGAGAGGAATGTCGGCTCCAGGCACGAAAGGGGAGTGAAGGTGGCGGAAGGGGCGAGATACCGGGCAAACACGGATCCCACGGAACTTTGGAGGCAGTGGTACGAGACGAGCTCCAAGATGTGGTCGAACATGCTGGGGGGTGACAAAGAGGCTTACATGGACCCTTTCGGTCTTTACCGGCAGTGGTTCGGCAACCTGCAGGACGCCCAGAAGCCCTCGGAGGGTGCCGCGAGCTCCCAGGATGTCTGGCGGCAGTGGACGGAGGCTACGACCGAGGCCTGGCGCAAGGTCTTCGGTCTCGGGACGTTCCTGGTGGGGCTCGCCCCACACTGGGTGGAGATGTCGGAAGAGGTCCGAAAGCAGATGTTCGAAGGGGGGAACCCTCCCACCGACCCGTTAAACTTCTACCTGAGGTTGTACAACGCCACGAATGGGCCGCTCTCGAAGATGATCCGGGAAATTCTCGAGGACGAGTCGTTCCTGGAGGACTCGCGCCGTTTCCTGGAGAGCTACGCGAGCCTCGAGAAGGTCTTCCAGGAGGCCGCCGAGGAGTACTTCGGTTATCTGCAGCTCTCCACCCACTCCGACAGCACCCGGTTGGCGGGGCTCGTCGTGGGCCTGGACGCCAAGGTAGACCGCGTGGAGGAGGCATTCGAGGAGTTCGAGCATGGCTACTCCAGGCCGGCCACGGCCGAGAGCGTGGAGGCACTCGGGGCTCGCATGGAGCAGTTCGAGAGGAAGCTGGAGGAGAACCGCTCCGGCCTCGAACGGGTCGAGGGCAAGCTGGATCAGCTGCTTTCGGTTCTGGACACCGCTGCCAACGGGGGCTCCGAAGAGGCCGGCTCGCAGGAGGAGATCGAGGCGACCGACGCGGCCTGGCGCAAGGCCGAGGAGCTGAGTGTAAACCTCCGGGAGGTCCGGGGCAGCGGGCCTGGCGGCCGGATCACGGTAAACGACGTGCGCAGGAAAGGGGAAGCCACATGACCGGGAGAAGCGTCGCGCCCTCGGGCGGCGAGGACCTGTTCGACAAGTACACCAAAGGGATCAGGATAATCGTCGAGGGAGCCCAGATCGACACGGGCCAGACCCCCAAAGAGGTCGTCTGGACCAGGAATAAGGCCAAGCTCTACCACTACCAGACCGAGGTCGAGAAGAAGCACCCGGTCCCTATCCTGTTCATCTACGCGTTGCTCAACCGTCCGTACTGCCTCGACCTGATACCGGGCAACAGCTTCATCGAGTTTCTGGTAAACGAGGGCTTCGACGTGTATTTGCTCGACTGGGGTATACCAGGCCCTGAGGACAAGGATATGTCCTTCGAAGACTACGTCCTCGATTACATCCCCCGGGCGGTGCGCAAGGTCCTGAGGAATTCCGGCACCGAGGAGCTAACCCTCTTCGGATACTGCCAGGGCGGTGTGATGAGCGCCATGTACGCCTCGCTCTTCCCCGCGGGGCTGAAGAACCTGATCCTGCTAGCCACGCCCATCGATTGCTCGCCGGAGAACTCGGGGCTCTACGGGCAGTGGTTCAGCGAAAAAAACCACGATCCCGACACCATCACAAACGCTTACGGGAACCTGCCCTCAAGGTTCGCCTATGCGGGAACGGCCATGCTCAACCGGTAACCAATTACATAGGCTCCCACGTAACCATGTGGGACCTCATCGCGCGGGATGCGCTCTCGGATTCCTGGCTGGCGATGAATAAGTGGGCCGACGACCCTATACCGATGCCCGGGGCGGCTTACAAGCAGTGGGTCAAGGACTTCT
>JADDPM010000105.1 GCA_016781885.1 Rubrobacter sp. | reverse complement strand
GGGCCAGAGGGGTTCTATGGGGGCAGCGTAGGCCGAGGCCCGCGCACAATAGGACAATAACGAAGGCTGTAGCTTTCCGCGCCACACTCGGGAAAGGCGGCAGCGCCCGGCTGAAGGTCGTGGCTTAGACTTGTATCCTCCGAGACCTACCCCTCCTATCACTGCTGGCGATACCTATCCGGCCGCTCTCCGTCGCGCATGGTTTGAAGTTTCTCTAAACAGGTCCAGCCGGTACTCCGGCTCGGTTGCGGTGAGCGCGTTTGTAAGGCGCGTGTGACGCTCTAGGAGCTCGTGCACCTCGTCACCCCGGAGGGGGTGGGTCTTCGGCTCCCCACGCCAGTGGACGGCGAGCAGGCTGCCCCCAGGGGCCAGCTCCTCCTCGAAGCGCCGGAGCATCGCGAGCATGACCTCCTCCGTGAAGTAGTAAAGGATCTCGGAGGCCACAATCAGGTCGAACGGACCCTCCGGCATCTCCTCGGGTAACGTGCAGCGTTCGATGCGCACGCTCGGGAAGTCCGCGAGACGCTCTCTAGCGAAGTCGACCGCCCGCTGGGAGGTATCCACTGCGAGGAGCTCGTCGCAGTGGGGCGCGAGCATGACTGTGAAGACCCCGATGGAGCAGCCTAACTCCAGAGCCCGCAGAAAGCGGCGGCTCTCTAGCGTGTCGAGCGTCCGCTCGTACTTGCGCCGCTCGTACTCGCTCGTGGCGAAGTTCCACGGGTCCTCCGACCTCTTGTAGAGCTCCTCGAAGTGCTCCCGGTGGAAACGCCGCCTCACGGGCGCCCGCCCCTCTCCAGGATGGCCCGACGACCCTTGCAGGCGAGCATCGGCGCACGGTGAAACTCGCCCCAGTAGCTCTCCGGGGCGCCCATCCTCGCGTCCCTGAACCAGCCCCTACCCACCTCCGTCCGTTCGAGGTCAGTTACCGCCCGTATACTGGTGTCCGCTCCAAGCTCGAAAAGGCTCATGTCATCCCCCTGTGCCCGTTCGAGGTCTGCGTGGGGACGTCATCGAGGTCCGCCGTTTGTAGGCTGATCTCCCGGCCCCCGTTCGAGCTTCCGGTTCTCACTCTCCCACCAGCCTTTCCTACTCCGAAGATGCTCCATTCGAGGTGAGGGTGTCTTCCACGAAGCTTGCACCCAGGGTTGTGGCCAAAGGACCGGGTTCGCACCCGAGGGAGCGAATACGCTCCACGAGGCCCCCTACGAGAGCGACTGTCTCGCCGCAGCCCGAGCGGCGAGCGCCGGGTCCGATCCCGTCGTGCATCAGAACGATTGACCCCGGTCGGAGCTGGGATCCTACACGCCTAAGCATCTCGGGGGCCGGGTCCCCGCGCCAGTCGCGGGTGCCTTCGGTCCAAAGGACGATCTCGAGGCCGAATTCGTCGGCGACCTCTGCCGTGAAGGGCGCGAGCACGCCCCACGGGGGACGCCAGAAGTGTGGGCGCACGCCCTGTACCTCGAGAGTCCAGAGGCCGGCCAGAATGTCGGCTTCGACCTCCCTGCGGGTGCGTTCTGTGTGCTGCACGTGCTGCGTGCAGTGGAACTCCACCCTATGCCCGGCCCGAAGAATATCGCAGATCAAATGCGGGAACTGTCGGGCAAGTGGCGCGACGACGAAGAACGTGGCCTGGGCCTCCGCCCGCTGTAACGCCTCCAATACACGCGGCGTCCAGACCGGGTCCGGTCCGTCGTCGAAGGTAAGCGAGATCTGCGGCACCTCCGATGTTGTACCGTTCCCGGGATCGGTCATTCAGACGCTGCGATGGACGATACGAGAACGCCGCTTGTGAATAACGAACTCATCGGCGGTAGGTGCTCCTTCCAGAGAGATACTATGGAGTCGGCCGGGGTACCGCCCCGCCGTGCCTCCTCCAACTAACGACGCTCGGCCCGGAAAATAGACTCCGGTGTAGCCACACGTTTTTTATTGATACCCGATCGCCCCCTAGGCTAACCGCGGGGCGCCGCTTCGGGGCATTGCCTTTCTTGCCTTCTCGGCACGCGTGGGTCACCTCAAACCCGGCGAGGCATTGTGCACCCCGAAGAAGCGCGTAGAGAGCTCTTATTGGTGAAGAGGGGGCGGACGGGGGCGTTTAGCCGTGGTCAAATAAGGAATAAAGCAGCATAAGGGGTTCGAGGCAGCCTTCCAGAATCCTATGGGCTACCTCGTCGAGTAGTGAGGCCGATTCAGAAAGCGGTGGTTGCTGACGCGTTTCTCGCTCGTTATGCCTACGGTTGGAAGGGTGAAAGAACCGGAGCGGTTTCTGGCTTCGCTAGCCGCGCAAACCTTCCGGGGCTTTGAGTTGCTCGCGGTAGATCAGAACCCGGATGAGAGGTTGGCGCCGGTCCTAGGCGCGTACGGGGCTCTGTTCCCAGTCCGCCACCTGCGGGAAAGGCGGGCGGGCGCGTCGAGGGCGAGGAACGTGGGGCTTAGGCACTCCTGCTCTGACTTCGTCGCTTTTCCCGACGACGACTGCGAGTATCCGTCGCTCTTGCTAGAGAAGGTAGCGCAGTTCTTCAAGCGTCATCCCGAGATAGATGGACTGACCGGGCGTTTGGTGGATGAGAAGGGCGAGAGCAGTATCCTGGACTTTGACTCTGAGCCCGGTCTCCTGAACATCACAAATGTCTGGATACGCAGCATCGAGGCTACCATCTTCCTACGCCGAGACAGCGTGCGGGGGTTGTGGTTCGATGAGAACCTCGGTAAGGGCTCCGGTACAACCTGGGGATCTGGAGAAGGCACCGACTATCTTCTACAGCTCCTGGGCAAGGGGGCATCGCTATACTACGACCCTCGCCTGACCGTGTTCCACCCCTCACCCGTGCCGCCGTATGACGCCAAGGCCATGCGGCGAGCCTACGAGTACGGCTGTGGAAGGGGGCATGTGCTCAGAAAACACGAGTACCCGCTACACGCCAGGGCTCAATCGCTCGTCGGGCCCCTGGGACGAGCGGCCGGCGCCGCGGCCAGTCTGAGGATCGACGAAGCGGGCTACCAGTGGAACATTCTTAGGGGAAGGCTGAGGGGGCTGCTCAGCACCACGGATGTCATCTAACGCGCGCCGCCAAAGCGGAGAAAGCTCTGCCGCCTCTTTCTATCTCAGCAACCACGCAATAGACATCTAGTTCACCGTTTGCAGCGTGCTTATATGGGAAGGTAACTATCCCTTGACGGTAGGTATAAACATGAGATATGCTGGCGGCTATGAGTTGCGATATTCGGCACGGGGCTACCCTTACCGCGTATGGAAGAAGCCCGTGCCGCGCATAAGCGATGACATACTAGATTCCGTGGTTTACCTGTACCCGTCCGTTACGGATGCTGAAGCTGGAGAAAAGGCAGGTGGAACCGGGTTTCTGGTTGGCGTCCCTTCAGGGGTTCATGAAGGCGTGACCTACCAGTATGCTGTCACTAATAGGCACGTGACTTCGGGAAGGAAATTCTCCCGTTATCAGACTCAACACGCAAGATGGGGCTACCGACGTTCTGAAGCTGAGTAAAGACGATTGGGTAGACCATCAGTACGGCGATGATCTTGCGGTTTGTCCTCTGGAATTCAGTCTAGATACCCACAAGTTCAGCCTGTTGACTACGGATGAGTGGTTTCTCACGAAAGAGGAGATGGAGAAATATGATATAGGTCCCGGTGATGACGTGTTCATGGTGGGCCGGTTCATTCAGCATGAGGGCCGTCAGCGCAACACCCCCGTAGTGAGGTTCGGCAACATCAGCATGATGCCTTGGGAGCCAGTCACGAACATGAGGGGCATCAAGCAAGAAAGCTTCTTGGTTGAGATGCGCTCGCTTAGCGGATTCAGCGGGTCGCCCGTTTTCGTTCACATCCCCCCGCTTGCTTTGCGCCCCGGCAAGGAGTCGCTTGAAGTAACTTCCTACTTTTGGTTGTTGGGTGTAGATTGGGGCAACTTCTCAATCGACGAAGAGGTTAGGGAAGGTAGAGGGAGCAAAGACCCCGTAAAGGAAGGATGGGTAGTCCGGTCTAGTTCCGGACAAGCGCTGATGGTTCCTACTTGGCGACTTCAAGAACTGCTAAATCGGGAGGAACTAGCTATGGCTAGAGAGCGTAAAGACGGCGAGATTAGACGAGAGCAGGAACGCGGCGGCGCCGTTTTCGATGTACATACAGAAGACGCCAAGAAACCCGGCCAATCCGAGACCGGCTCCGATACATTCACCGAAGACGACTTCGAGGACGCTTTAGATCGGGTCAGCCGACGCGAGTCGACAACCGATCAAGAAAGCTGATGAACATCGGCTGTTCGTCCTTGCGGTGGTTGTAGCGGAAGGCGTATTCATTTAAGTACCCTTGTAGGTGTTTGGCCGACACCGAATGGTAGACGCCCGCTATCCCGCGTTTCAGTAGTGACCAGAAGCCCTCTATAGTGTTTGTGTGAACGTCGCCCGCCACGTAGATTTCTTCGGCGTGGTGAACGCGACTGTGGCGGTAGCCTTTTTCGTTGAATTTGTCGTATACGCGGTACTCGTCTGTATAGATCGTAGTTTCGGGTAACACCTTTTTGTGAACATGCGGCATGACCGTGGCGCGTTTGGTGTCGGAAACTACGGTAGCGGATATCCGCCCCTTACGCTCTGCCATCCCGAAAACGGGAGTCTTGTGACTGTCTTTGCCGGGACGCCCGCGTTTGTTCCCCGACGCCGCCCGCCGACGTAGGTTTCATCGGCCTCTACCGTACCGGATAGGCGTTGGTTGTCATCGTCGGTTAGCATCTTGCGGATTTGGCGGAACATCCGCCACGCGGTTTTGTAGGTCACGCCCAACTCACGCTCTAGCTGCTTCGCGGAGATACCACAGCGCGTAGAGGCCATCTTGTAGATAGCGTAGAACCAGAGGCGTAAAGAGGTGGTGGACTTGTGGAAGATCGTACCCGCCGTAGGGTGTACGTGGTGCCCGCACCACTGGCAAGAATAAGACCTGCGTCCCGAGTCGCGGTGGTACTTGGTTTCCCGCTCGCACTTTTCGCAGGTGCTACCGTCTGGGTAGCGACGGTTCCTTAGTCGCTCTAAGCAAGCGTCTTCGTCGGGGTAGTTGCGGTTGAAGTCGTTGATCGTGTATCGCTGCATCGGTTTTTACCTCCTATGCAGGTATTTTACCGGAAGCGATACCTACTTTCAAGGGATAATTACCTATGGGAAAGTTAGTGTCGCCGCAATTAGTGAGAAGCCAAGAGTAGGAGGTTTCGGTAGTGCCGATCGCCAACCCACAAGAGAAGTTCATCCACGAACTGTGCCTAACTTACGACTCCGAGCACCAGTTCCTGGAGGCCCTGCAGCAGATGAACCAGCAGGCTTCCGACGGGGAGCTTCAGGGCATGATCCAGGCCCATATCGACGACACCCAGCAGCAGATCCAGAATCTGGAGCAGGTCTTTGACCAGATGGGCCAGCAGCCCCAGCGCCAGACATCCCAGGCTGCCCAGGGGTTAGTAGCCGACGGCCAGACGAGCCTGCAAGAGGCCCAGTCGGAGGCCATCGCCGATACCTTGATCGCCGGCGCGCAGGCCAAGGTCGAGCACTTCGAGATCGCCTGTTACCAGGGCCTGGTCACCGGCGCGCAGCAGATGGGGCAGCAAGAGGTCGTAAACCTGCTCAACGAGAACCCTCAGCAGGAGCAGAACACAGCCCAGATGATCGAGCAGAGCGTCCCGCAACTCGTGCAGAAGGCCATGCAAGCGTCGTCGTAGGCCTGCAAGACCGTGGGGCCGGGCAACCTAACCCGGCCCTTTTCGCTTTCGTACAGGTTTACGGGTATGCAGAATGCCGGAAGCTCGGATTGTCGAGAGGACACCTTTAGACGACTGAATGAATAAGGACCGGAGCCCCCGATAAGGGGCCCCGGCCTGACGAAGCGTGAGCTACTGCCTACCTCACCCTTTAAGTTTGCACACCTTCCTCGGCCAGCGTCAGATCCACAAACTTATCCCAGTTCGCGGCGATCCTCTGAGCCATCGCCTCATCTTCTGACCGGTTCGCGCGCGCCACCCCAGCGGTCTCTGTATCGCCCGCCTGGTTCGCTAGGCGCTCCAGCAGCTCATAGGAGGCTATCTCCATGTACTCCGTGGTGAAGGCATCACGCGCATTCTTGCCCGCCTGGTCGCCACGCACCTGGTCGGCGATACCTTTTGCCATCGAGCCCGCGATCGTCTGCGCCTCTTTTCTAGTCGAGGTGCCCCGCCCCAGAGCATCGAGTCGCTCACGTAGCCGCTGCTCGTGTTGCTCGGTCTCCTCCCTGTGATGCCTGAGCATCTCGACGATCTCTTGGTCGTCGGTCGAGGAGATCATGGAGCCGAGCTGGCGCAGGATGCTTTGCTCCATGGCATGGGCGTTCTCGATGTAGTCGAGCATCTTCTGCTGAGTCTTGTCTTCTTCTCCTTGAGCCATATAGGTTTTCTCTCCTCCTCGTTAGGGGTTATAGGCAATCCTCTCTCACTTGTCTTCCTGCTCACCCCCCGGGCTAGCCTCCGGTCCCGCCGCTGGCGCAGGGTCCTCTTCGCTTACCTCCTCTTCGTTCACCGGCGCAGTAGTATCTCCGGTCGTCGCTTGGGCCTCTTCTTCACTAGGTGCCTCTACGCCTTCTTGGCTACCCTCAGCTCGTTCTTCAGGATGTTGTGTTTGTTCCTCGTCACCTGGGACTGACTTCCTTTGCGGATCGGAGGCCTCCCGTCTAGGTTGCTCCTCGCTCATCTTCCTCTTCCTTCCCTTCTTGTGTCGTACATTATTGCCTACCCACATAGCGAAGGCATAAAAACGGGGGCAGGTTTCTCTGACCATTCTTTATTCGCTCACCTTCCGAGAGGACGTCTCGGAAACCAGGCTTCCGGTGTATAGCGGTTTCAGAAACTTAGCATAGCCCCGGTCCCATGGGCCTATAGGACCGGGGAGAGGGCCAGTGTAGAGAAGGTAGGAAAGATAGACTGACCCTCGTACGCATTGTACGAGCATCTCCAACCCCCGCATCCCGCATGGCTCCGATCCTATGCCCCTACGCGACCAGGGGAGAGGGGCGTCAGAGAGGGATTACGCGAGTCGATGTATGTGTACAATGGAGACTCTGGGGACGCTAGCCCTTTGGCCGGTCCCCGGCTGCTCCTACCTCGCGCGCCCGATCTCCTGCTCGGGCCGGTCGCCGTGCCCCTCGAGCAGCACCCCGGCGTTCGTGGGCGTCGGGACCACCCGGACCCAGTATGCGAGGTCTCGCTCTCTGTCGTAGAGCATGAATTCAGGATTGTCGGCCCCCATCGCCGCTCCCTCGTAGGCCAGTATCGAGAGCGACAGTTTACTGGCGTCCCCTATGAGCACGCGCTCGTTACTGCGGTTGGCTATCTCCCAGCCGGTTTGCTCGAAGATGCTCCTTATCTCTTCCCGGGTCACGGGTTTGATCCTTCCTCTCCTCGGGTTGTTGCTACTTTTATATCAGAATGCGGCCTCCCCCGTACCGGGGATCCACCGCTCGCGCAGGCACAATAAGGACCGGAGCCCCGACTAGGAGCCTCGGCTCTCCTTCTCTTGCCCTTATTCATGAATTGCCGCTAAGAGACTGTCTGAAAAGTCGTTTGGTGACCTCTGAAGCGTACGTTTTTGGCGATGC
>JADDPM010000104.1 GCA_016781885.1 Rubrobacter sp. | reverse complement strand
TGGAATGCCTAACACGGATGTTCGGCTTTTGCGAGCGCGTCCGGTACGTAGACGAAGGCGGGGCCGTGCAAGAGGCTGAGATGACCGTGGGTGACACCACTATCCATCTGGGTGAGGCTGGAGGCGGGTACTGGGAACGCAACGGAACCACAGGCCCGGTCGGGCAGTTGGTCATCGTGCACGTCGACGAGGTCGATGCCCACCATGCCCACGCCACGGCGGCCGGTGTCCGCGCCGATCCGCCCGAGGACAAGCCGTATGGCGTCCGCGTGTACAGCGTGACCGGCTCCGGTGGCCATTCCTGGAGCTTTTGGCAACACCTGCGCGATGAGGTTGAGCTCCCCGAGGGCTGGCGAGAGGTCCGGCCGTGAACGCGACCGAGCGTCTAGGTAGCACCTGCACCGGCCTGCCCGAGATCACCGTCGAAGGTGACCGGCACATCGGTTTCGCGGTGCGAAAGGATGCCACGGGTGGGGGTAACCGCCAATTCTAGGGGTCTACGGCGCCACGTGAAAGCATCGGCGGTTATTGCGAGGTTGGCGGCACGCATACGCCGGGGAATCAATGGCGAGGCTTGTCCAGAACCTCCAGGTAGTGCAGATTGTACATGGTGCCCAGGATGTTCTCAAAGGGGTCAATCACCGGAGCAAATTAGGACACAAACCCTGTGACTCATGATGCCGCGAGCCTGGTAGGAATTCAGAAGTGCCTGTCCTCCCGATAGTGCAGAATACGCGGATTGGAGGACGTAAGGGAGCGGGATCTTGAGCGAGCAGAAGGTCACACCGCCACGACGCCGCCGTACCGCCGGCCGCTGCTTGAACTCGAAGAACCCACCCCCGGGAGCACCGAGGAGGTGCAGGTGTGATCGACGAGATCCGCGCATTGCTGACCCATCACCTGCGTAGCTACGAGGTCCGATCGCGAGCTGATCGTCCGGAAAAGAAGGAGGCCGGTCCCGACCGTCGAAGCGAGTCGACCCGGCGCGAGGCGAACCTGCTGGCCGCGGTGAACGAGGTGTCCCCGCTGCCGGTCCCGGAGCCGGTCTTCGCCGACGTCGAGGCCAGTGTCCTCGCATACTTCAAGCTCCCCGGCGTTCCCTGCTCGATAATGCGGTGGCCGATCCCGCGCGGCTGGCGCCCGACCTGGGCGAGTTCTTGAGCCGCCTGCACCGGGCTTCCGTGCGGGGAATGGAGAAGCTGGTGGGGAGGGACACCGACCCGCTGACGACGTGACGGCAGGAGGCCGAGCGAGACTACCGGGAGATCGCGGAGCAGTTACCCGCGGCGGCCCGCCGTGCGGTCGAGGACTTCCTCGGCCGCACCCCGTCGGCGGAAAAGCGAGTCGTGACGTTCTGCCACAACGACCTCGAGGCAGAGCACGCGCTGGTGGATGTCGGGGCGAACACGTTTACGGGCGTCATCGACTGGACCGACGCGGCCATCGCCGATCCCGCCTACGACCTCGCGCTGATCTACCGGGACCTCGGCCCCGAGGTCTTCGACCTGACGCTGGCTCACAACGATGGGGGCCGTTTCGACGCCGACCGCGAGCGGGCCGTCTTCTACGCTCGTTGCTCCCTCCTCGAGGACGTCGCGTACACGGCACTGTGCTGATGAGCAAAGATTCCGGTCTCTCAGCCGGGCACAGCTTTGCCGTGCACGAGGTGTTATGGTACTCACAAGGAAGAGCAGTGGGCATATGCACGGCCGAGTTACGGGTGGACGAGAGCATCAATGTCGGTGCAAGGGGCCGCGTTGGGGTAACGTGGTCGGCGCGCCGCCCACGGTCGCGCTTGAGTAAGAACAAAATGGCTTTGGCGAAGAGGCTTCTATCGTATCGGCTCTCGCTGAGATGGGGATCAAGAGGAGGGTCTCCGGGGTCACGACCACAAACTATAGGGTAGGGAGACGATGATTAAGCCAGGCTTTGCGCAGGGCCGTTAGCCACAGGGTTTGTCGCAAATGGAACCCCTTCGCTACGAAACGCTGACCAAACCGGGTCCTCCCCTGGGGGACCGGTTGGAGCGTCTGAAGCGCGGTACGTATGTGCTGACGCTGTTATTGGTGCTCGCGGCCTCCTCGGCGGGACTGGTGATCGGCGTGCTCTCCGGGGAGCTATCCTCCGCGGCTGCGGCCTTCCTATTCTGCTCTACGTCCTTCTGTACCATTACTATCTGGGCGGTAGTAGCCGAGTCCGCGCCCCTGAGGCTCTTGGAGGAGGCGATCTATGCGGTCTCTGGCCTGCTGTTGGTGGCCGTCCTCGTCTACGGGCTCTACCTCGCCGAGACGGCTCAGGAAGCGCGCCTCGCCACGGAGGGCGTCTTCCTGTGGGCGCCGGTCACCTATGCGATCATCTTCGTAGCCAGGGACCACCGAGGTGCCCTCGGGCGCTGCGCCGTACTGTTCGCGCTCATCCTCGCGATCTCCCTGCCCCGCGCTACCGGCCTCGTCGTCGCGGCGGATCACCCTCCTATAGACGCTTCGTTGTTCTGGCAACTCTATCTCTCCAGCGCGGCGGTGATCGCCGTGCTGCTGTTCTTCGGAGCGCTGAAGGACCGCACGATCGAGGTCTCAGCTGCCGCCGAGCGCATGCGGACGCTCGCCGACACTGACCCGCTGACGGGTCTGCCAAACCGTCGCCGCGTCGAAAGCGCCTTGAGCGAGGAACTCGACCGCGCCCGGCGGTACGATATGCCGCTCTCGCTCGTCGTCTTCGACCTCGACGACTTCAAGCACATAAACGACACCTACGGCCACGACGCGGGCGACTCGGTACTCGTCGCCGTGTGCCAGGCCGTGCAACCTCGGCTCCGCGCACACGACCTCTTCGGACGCTGGGGCGGGGAGGAGTTCGTCGTCCTGGCCCCGCACGTGTCCCTGGGCGAAGGTCTGAGGCTGGCCGAGAGGATCAGGGAAGACCTAAAGAGCCTCCAACTCGTGGTCGCGGCCGAGGTCTCCGCCAGCTTCGGGGTGGCGACGGCGCGTTCCGAAGACGATCTCGTAGAACTCATCAAGAGGGCGGACATCGCCCTGTACCGGGCCAAAAAGGCGGGTAAGGATCGCGTCGAGCCCGAGGCCGCCTAACCTCTGAAGTTGACCCGGTACCGACTATCCCGGGGTTGCATCTCTTACACGTGGGGTCGTACAACGTGGCGCGTACGTCGTATGATACCGTACATATTCTTTTCGCCTGAGCCAGCCTCGTTCAGCCGCGAGTGCCGGGGGCGGCACAATGCAGAAGGGGTTCTAGCGGGGCTTGAGCAGGCCGAGCAGGTTCGTAAAATTATTGGAAGCGTTCACCCGTCCGTTGGTCGTGGCGGTTGTTTTGCTCGTCTTGCTGGCCGTGAACGCGTTCTTGCTGTACCGTTATCTAGACCTCGATACTGAAGACGACTCCGGTATCTTCGTCCCGCAAACCGTCACGGAGGAACGAACGGTCGAGAGGACCGTGTTCGTACCGAGCACGGAGGTGCCCCAAGAGCCGGAGGAGTCTGAGCCCGGCGAGGCTGCGGAAGACGGGAAGGCTCCCGGCCTGGAGGAGGGGCTGCAGGCGTGCCAGGAGGCGGAGAGCCACGAGCGGTGCCTTAAGGAAGCCGTCTCGAAGGCTGTGCCTGAGGCCAGATACGTGGGAGGGAGCACGGAGCTCAACACCGCGAGTCCCGGACGCAACAACCGTGTACTCTACTTCGAGGACCCTGGCTTGGAGATTTGCGAGTTCGAGAGGCAAGGCCTGACCACCAACACCGACTATCTTACAGTGATCGTCGTGGGCGAGGGATCTTTCGGTGCGGAAGCGGAGCCGGATTGCGTTCCTGCCGCGTAGGCGGACGCGTAGGTAGCGGGAAGAGAGAAAGAGGTCCGTTTGGCCAGAAAGCTAAGGAACGGCGCGATGATCGTCGCCGTCCTCAGTATGTTGATTCTGCCGGGCACGGCGTCTGCTCAGCAACGCGACGCGATGGTCCGCGTGGCGCACCTGTCTACTGACGTTCCGAGCGTTGACGTCTACGTCGATGGTGAGGCCGCCGGGGTTCTCTCCGGGATCTCTTTTGGTACCGTCTCGCCGTATCTGCCGCTACCCGCCGGGACGCGCCACTTCGAAGTGTACGCAGCGGGAGACCTCTCCGCGCCGCTGCTAAGCGCCGACCTTACTTTCGGCTCCGGCGAGTCGCAGACTTTGAGCATCGTGGGTCTGATGCGTGATGGATCGCTCGAGGCGAGGGTTTATGCAGATGACGACTCGTCTCCGGAGGGAGAGGCGAAGGTGCGAGCCGTGCAAGCGGTCCCGGATATCGGTGCTGCCACGGTGACTACCCCGGATGGCGAGCCGCTGCTCGCGCTGCCCGGCTTCTCCAGCGCCTCCGAGTACGCAGAGGTGCCCGCCGGCGTCTTTACCCTGCAACTGCGGCCGGCCGGTACGAACCAGGCGGTCTTGACCGCCCCCGGGATCATCCTGGCGCAAGGGAGGACCTATACCGCCTTCATCATAGGCTCCGCGACGGAGGGTACGCTCGACCTCGTGCTGGTGCAGGACGGGGGCGGCGCAACCGGGGGGCAACCCCTGGCAGACACCGGCGGCCTCTTCTCCCCGCTGGGGGCGTACCTGATCCTTCAGTTTTTGGGGCTGGGTACGGCGCTCTTCTTCCTTGCTTTATGGCCTGGTCTCTACAGACCGCGCCAGTTGGTGTGTACTCTCCGATCTTGGTTCCGAAACCCATAATGTGTAGTGAGGGCCTTGACGACCACGGGCTTACCGACCTGGCGCGGAGGCCGAGCCCGTAATACTCACGTCCCCGCTGCCCGTAATCTTTGCGGAAGGAGCAGAGTGCTTGACGGCTTGCGGGGCAGAAGGTCTCGAGCATTAGTCGCTCCCCGGCAGGGGAATTCTGTGAAACGTTCGCGGTATCCTATAAACTCCTCGAAGTTCGTCGCGCGGGAGATGTGCCAACAGGTTGAAGGTTATCGGGTTATTGAATTTGCTTCTGGAGCGCCGGGACTGGGTTTACTTGCTCAGCCTCCTGGTGCCCTTTATCGCGTACAGCCTCTCTCTAAAGGCCACCGACGTCGTCACGATGTCCGGGGACGAGGGGGTGCTGCACGCCTTGGGTTTTATGCAGTCGGACGTGTTCTTTGGGCTAGGGTATGCGATGTTCTGGATCGGGCTCTTCGCCGTGGCGCGCAGAGGAATGTTGAGGTGGGTAGTGGTCGTGCTCTTCCACGCCGTGACTATCCTCGCGGTGGTCGCGGGCACGGTGGCCCACCAGTACTTCCGGGAGACCGGCACTACTCTCGACTACAGCATGATAGCCGAGTGGATCCCGAAGTTCGAGGAGCTCATGCCCATATTCATCTACGGTATATCCCCCTGGGCCTGGGCTCTCCTCGCGGCCGCCGTCGTCTACGCTACTCTGGGTCCCCTGGTCATAACGAGCCTCGTCGAGCGGTGGACGGGTGCCGTGGGGAGGTTCCCGTCTGGGATGACCTTGCGCCCCCTGTGGGGTTCGCTCGGGCTCTGGAGCCTCGCTCTTGGCTTCGTCTTCCTCTCACTGCTGACCGGCAAGACCTCGCTGGCCAGGGACCCGGTGCTGAACCTGGTACTGACAGGGGTAGAGGAGGCGACGGCCGACGAGAACCCGGACGCCCCCGCTGTCGCCGAAAACCCGGCCCTCAACGCTACCCTCGCACCCACCTCTCAGACCGAGAAGCGCAACGTCGTCCTCGTTCACCTGGAGTCCACCCGCGCGCAGTCGGTGACCCCCTATAACGAGGACCTTCAGACCATGCCGTTCCTGGACGAGCTCTCCAGGGAGAGCCTTTTCGTCGAGCGGGCGTACACCACCGTGCCGCGCTCCTCCAAGGCCAGCGTCGCGGCAAACTGCGGGGTCGAGCCGCCCCTCTACCCGGGCCCGGAGTTCGAGCCGGACGGCGTCCCCGCCCAATGCCTCGCCGACCTCTTGAGGGAGAGAGGCTACAAGACCGTCTTCTTCGCCTCTACGAACGCCGCGATGGACAACTTCGGGGACGTTGTGAAGGGCTTCGGGTACGAGGAGTTCTATCCCGTAGAGACCATGGATGTCACGGGCTACCAGGTGACGAACACCTTCGGCTATGAGGATGACGTGATGCTCGGGCCGAGCGAAGAGTGGTTGAAGAATCGCGACGAGGGCAGGCCTTTCCTGGCCGAGTACTTCACGGGGACGGGGCACTACGACTACCAGTGTTACGGCACGCGCCACGGGACCAGGGACTTCCCTGGCGAAGGCGCGTTGGACGCCTACCACAACTGCTTGAGGCTGCAGGACATCTTCCTGGAGAGCCTCTTCGATCAGTACAAGGAGCTCGGACTCTACGAGGAGACGATCTTCGTTCTCTTCGGCGACCACGGGGAGGGGTTCGGGGAGCACGACCGCTCCATGCACGGCGACACTATCTACGACGAGGGCCTCAAGGTGCCGCTGATCATCCACGCTCCGGGACAGTTCGACGACGGCGAGCGGGTCGAGGAGCTGGTGAGCCAGATCGACATCCTGCCCACGGTAGTAGAGATGCTCGGTTACGAGGTAGAGAACGGTGAGTACCCGGGCTACTCTTTGCTAGGTCAGATCCCCGAGGAGCGCACCCTCATGTTCAGCTGCATTAGCAACCGCAAGTGTCTGGCGAGCATTCAGGGCTACGAGAAGTACATCTACCACTACAACAACCAGCCCGAGGAGTTCTTTGACCTCTCCAAAGACCCGCTCGAACGCAACAACATCGTGAACATGCGTGACAAGGCAGAGCTGGACAGGCTGCGCAAGGCCCTGATCGAGTGGCGCTCCGAGGTCAACGCCGAGTACAGCGGAAGCACCTCCCAACCAGATTGAGGCGGCGGGAGAGAGCATTTCAGGACCGGCGTTGCATCCCTGCCAGCGTAGATCCACATACCAACGTTGAGAACCGGTATCGAAAGCGGGTGCTATAACGGCCGCATCCAGGGACGGACCGCCGAGAGGAAGGGAAGTAACTTGCTAGAGAGTACCGGAAGAGGCGCTCATAGCGACGGGGCCGGAGGGGGCACAAGAAGGACCAAGAAGGTGAGGGGGGCTTTCGCCGTGCTCGCGGTCCTTCTCACCCTGGCGACGCTGGCCGGTTGCGGAGGCGGGGGAGAGAACAACGAAGCTCTGGACGACTCCGCGCCGCTGGCGCCGGAGGAGGCGAACAGCGTCACCATAAGGGTCTCCGGAACAGAGGGCACGGCCTACGTGGGCGACTACGGGACCCTCAACGTCGAGGACGACTTGCTGACCGTAGAGGGTACCCTCGGGGACGAGCCCGAAAAATTGGAGGTGGAGGGCGACATCTCTGAGGGAGTGATAGCCTTCTTCCAGAAGACCCAGCCCGGCGGGGAGAAGTTGAAGGTGGAGATACGTGCCGAAGACCAGACCATTATAGAGAGCACGAGCTACGCGGAGCTGGGCGAGACCAGCCTCAACTGGCTGCCGCCGGAGCGAGCCTTCGACGAGGTGTTGCCGGGTGAGGAGAACCTGCCGGAGGAAGAGACCTCTCCCTAGAAAGAGCCTCGGATTCAAGGTCTCCTCGCCAGAGCCTTCCGCAAGCAGAGCGGTTGCTGCTAAAATAGTGAGACTGCCGTTCGGCGGTACTTGGTGATCGTAGCTCAGTTGGCAGAGCATCGGGTTGTGGTCCCGAAGGTCGCGG
>JADDPM010000103.1 GCA_016781885.1 Rubrobacter sp. | reverse complement strand
TGTACCGTCAATCCACGCAACAGACATCTAGCGGTCATCGTCGTCTCGCTGTTCGTTTCCCCCTACTCTTTTCTTCTGGTAGAGAGCATAGTCTTGAAAAAGAGGTCGAAACATCCCCCGAAGGTTGTAATCTCCTGTCCCAAAAGTCGTATTTCTGTACACTGGGACGCTTTCTCGGGAGACGGGCGATGTGGACGAGCCCCTGCTCATCAGAACCGGAGGTCAATTGCGATACCTTTGTCGACGGGATAATTGCCGGGTTGACCAACGGGGAGAGCGACGGCTCGCTTATCAGCAACTAGAACGAGCGGTAGCAAGAGCTCACGCCCTCGTACTACTAGATAAGCGACCGGTAGGACAGTTTATCCAGGCCAGCAGTGGGTAATACAGGTCGGAGTCAGGCAGCGGATACTAGGTGTGAGAGACGAGCCGGAACGAGAGTGTTCGGGCGGGCACTCTCTACATCTTGGCAGGTATCTTGGATAGATAGCGATCCCCAGAGGAGGACGAGAATGGCCTACAGCGTGATGGTGTGGTTGGTGAATCCGGGCCAGCACCCGCAGGAAGAGGAGGAGCAGATCCTTCGGGCAGAGCAAGGCCGGTCCCCGGGAGGGTCGTCGGGTGTGAACATAGGGCCCGCCCTCCCCCGGATGGTCTACGGCGTCTACGAGAGCCAGGACGAGGCCGAGGGCGCACTCAAGGAGATCTCCAACAACCTCCAGCAGAATCTCCCGCTTCGGATAAACACACACTCGCATAGGATATTTCTTATCCCCTCCGATAGGGTCCACTATGTAGCGTGCGAGGAGGTAACTCGGCCAATGGACGAGCAATAAGGACGGCAGAAGCCCCATCAAGCTCTCAAGAACGGGGCTGAGGCGCTGGATGCGCGCCTCAGCCCCGTTTGTGTTCCGAAAACAAGTCGGGGACCTCTCCCCGCCCGGAGAGATCCCCATAGGGACTGTATACCACGTCGCGGGGCTTCCCGCTCGTCTCCTCCCCGAAAAGATCCGGCTCAGGTGGCTTCCGACAGCCTGGTTCTCTCGCACACCACACCGAATCCAACCGTCTTCCCGTCCGCGTCGGGTAGGTAGATGCTCATGGTGAGGACACGACCATCTTGCGGGGAGAGGTCGAACCGCTCGGACTCGTCCAATGTTACGACGTCGGCGGGGTCTTCAGAGGAGAGAGGAGTGCCCTTTGCCCTTACGCGACATCCCTCCGCCGTAGTGTTGCCCTGGTTGTCCACGGATATCTCGACGTCTGAGTAGGTGTTGTCGGCGTAAGGGGAGCTTGGGGAAGAAACATGTATCACCGTCACGCTCGAGGTGGCGAGCAGGTGGTTCGAGTTGACCGTCCAGGCTATCGGGACGGGGGCGATAACGAGCGTTACTACCACGGCCAGTATCGTCTCCGGGTTCAGTCTGGTCCAGACTCTCGCTTTCATACAGAGGATTTTATCCCGAATGCTCATAAGTAGTGACTCATACCATGACCGGTCACGCGTAAGAGCCTGACTCCCCAGGCTGTCGGGACATCCGATAACGGTCTCGAGAAGATGGAGCGCCTCCCGTGGAGAGACCATGAAGGAGGCTTTGATAGCGAATGAAACTGCGTAGAGCAGCCGTCGGCCGTTCCTAAGCCCCCGGTGAGCCAGCTCCTCCGCCTCGTCGAGTATCGTCAGCAGGTCCTCTATGCCCACGTCCATAATCTCTCTCTGAACGCCGCCCCCCTCAACCCGGCCTGCACAATTTCCCGCACCGGCGCGGCGATCCGGCTGCCCACCACCAGGTCCGGCTTGAAGCTCTCCGCCACCCGTTTTATGCACTCATTTAGGCGAGGACCGCCTCCGCATACGGGCGGTGCTTCCGGATGGTCAGCAGGAGCACCTCTCGATACATGCGCGGCTCGACCGCAACCAGCACTCGCAGCATACTCGCTTCTCTCCACGAACCTGCAACTGCCCGATACATCGTGTCATAAGGATTATCTTCCCCCACCCGGATAATTTGGCCCGCGCCGAAAAGTGGTCCAAAGTGCGTACGAAGCGGTTGGACTTCTCGGGAAGCGGCGTGACGGGTTGTCAGCCCCTCCACCAGCCGCCGGAGAGGAGCCCGGCCCACCGGCTCGCAAACGGCTCGAAGAGCATACTGTAATGGTTAGCCCCCGGGATCAAAGTCTCAGAGCGCAGGTCCAAGGCCTCCGCCATGACGTTCCGGGCCTCGTTGGAGATCAGGGGCCTAGTGTTGGGGAAGAACCCCTCCGCCGCCCGGACGAGCGCCACGGGACACTCGACTCCCCTTAAGTCCGTTGCGGTCGGACTCTCGGAGGAGACCGATTCCGCGTCCTCCTCGGCCGCCTCGCGGGAGGCTTTGGGCTGGTAGCCGCCGTCCACCTCTCCGAGGTCGTAGCGATAGTAGTCGGCGAGGTCGGGCGGCAGGTCCTCGAAGGTGAGCTTCCGTTCCGGGAACCAGAACTCAAGGTAGTCCTCCGGCGTCTCGAAGACCATGTCGAGCCGCCTGAAGGCTCGGGCGAGCCCCTCCTCCATGGCCGCCGCCTCCTCTTCGTCGACCTCTCCCTCTGGCCGGGGCCAGCCGCCGTCGAGGAGGACGAGCGCCTCAACCCGTTCGGGGTACGAGAGCGCGGTCTGTAAAACCACGAACGCCCCCATCGAGTGCCCGACGAGGATGCCGCGCTCTATCCCTAAAGAGTCGAGGGTTCGTATCGCGTCCTCCGCGTGTTTCGCGAGGCCGTAGTTTCCGGCGGGGGGCTTTCCGGAGTCGCCCCTGCCCCGGAGATCCAGGCCGATCAAACCGCCCGAAGGCTCGAGATGCCGTGCCGCGCTGTTGAACGCCCGGTGCTGGGCCGTTATGCCGTGGAGAGCGAGGACCGGCTCGGACCCCTCCCCCACGCGCCCGAACGCCAGCCGGACCTCCCCCGGCACGCTCCCCGTCTTCCAAAGGCTCTTCATGAGTCCGGCATTATACGCGGTGGACGCCCAAAGAGGGTGGTTGTCCCTTGCACGGCCTGGTTATCCGCCGGCGGCGTCTCGTCCTCGCGCCGTCTCCTCGGCCTCCCTTCCATCTTGGCGCTGTTGACCCGTCGCTTCGCGGATCTCCTCGGCGATCCTCTCCAGAGCTCTTGCCTGGTCCTCCAGGGCCTGCACCTGGTCCTCAAAGCCCTTGTACTCCGAGTACCCGCTACCTTCGAGCAGCAACGGGTTGATCGTCCACTCGGTCTCGTAGTATTCTCCCTGGCGATCCTCGTACCTCGAGGTGATCGTGATGCCTTCCGTCAAGCCCTTGTCTCTTAAGTTCTGCACCACGTTCTGGTAGGAGTCCCAGACGGCGGCGATGTCCGTGTGCGGGGCCATGAAGTTTATCCCGTGTTTCAAGTAGGGCAGTTCGGTAATGTCCTGCCCGCTCGTGCTTTCTAAAGGTGCTGAGAACTCGAACGTGATGTTCCTGGCTATCCCGTTCCCGATGTTGCGGACTACGATGTTGGTCGTGAAACGCCCGGTGTAATCCGCATCGACTATGATCTGCGGACGGTCCTGGTCGTCGCGCGCCTTGCGCGCCTCCCTGCCCTGATAGAGAATCCCGGTCGCAACGACGAGGGTGGCCAGGGAAGATAAGACCTGAGCCGCGGTTGCAATGTCCATAAGTTCGACGTACCCCTTTCTTCGTGTACGCCCCTCTCGAAAGATAAAGACCGTACCGCAACAAGAACCTTCGGCCACGTATCATATCTCTGTAAACCTTTCCTCACTCTCCGGCGTTAAACCGGCGCGTTGGCCTCGACGAGGCGTGGCTCTGCTCCTATAAAGTCCCGGAACGCCTCCAGCGAAGCCAGCAACTCCTCGGAGCGAATGCCTCTCGTGATGAAGACGAGGCGCGTACCGCGGTCCGCGTCGGGCCACTCTTCGAGGTGCTCCGGCGGGTGCATGACGTGTTGCACGCCGTTGAGCAGCACGGGACCCTCCCCTCCGACGTGCAGTAGCCCCTTCACGCGCAGGACATCCTCGCCCCGGGCGTGGAGCAGCATACTCAACCAGGTCCCGAAAGCCGCCCAGACTACGGCCCCGTCGAAGGTCAACGAGGTCGAATGGGTCTGGGAGACGTGCCGGTCGTCCCCGGCCGCCAGGGGATCGCGGACCGGCGTGGGAGACGCCGGGGGGCGGAGTAGCTCCGCGGGGTCTACCTCGCCGAAGGAGGCTTTGATCACGCGAGCGTAAGGGTTGATGGCGTAGAGCCGGTCGCGCAGCCCACCGGCGGCCCCCGCCACGTCGGTCTTCGTCATGACTATGACGTCGGAGGCGGCGATCTGCTTGGACGACTCGCGGTTGCGCGAGAGGTGTAGCTCCCCGTTAACCGCGTCCACCGTGGAGATCACCAGATCTACGCGGTAGTGATGCTGAAGGACGGGATGGGAGAAGACGGTGAAGAGGATCGGGGCGGGGTCAGCGAGCCCGGTGGTCTCTACAACCACCCGGTCCAGCGGCGGGATTTCTCCCCTGTCCTCCTCGTTCAGAAGCTCCAGGAGCGCGCCGACGAGGTCCTCGCGCGTGGTGCAGCACACGCAGCCGTGTCCGAGCAAGACCGTCCTCTCGTCGGCGCGCCGCAGCAGGTGATGGTCGAGCCCAACCTTGCCGAACTCGTTGACGAGCACGGCCGTGTTGCTCATGGACGGCTCCGAGAGGACCCGCGCGAGTAGAGTCGTTTTGCCGCTCCCGAGAAACCCCGTTACGATCGTTACAGGCCTCTTCGCCGTCTCAGTCACCTCTCACGAGCGCCGCGTGCAGGGCGGGGTCCAGCGGGTCGAGCGGGCGGCCGGCGAGCCTTTGGGCAGCGGGCCACAGGGACCCGAGGTCCTGCACCAGCTCGGTGCGGCCCTTGCCGTCGCGCACGAGGTACTTGCTCCCGCTCCACTCCTGGACCCGGAGACCGTAGTGACGCAGCACCTTATTGACTATGACCGCCCGGTAGACGCGGTCACGGCGCCGGTCGCGCTGGTACTCGACCGGGTCCGCTCCAGGTGCGCGTGCCTTGTCTTCGACGTGCCGGTCCGTCCAGTGAGCCCGGGAGACGAAGTCCCTGCCGCAGAGCACGCACATAGACTTACGGCCGTTCCAGGCCCTCGACGGCGGCCCTCTCACCGCGGGGCTGGCGCTGCCTGAAGTCGTCGGCGATCTCCTCGAACGTCATCCAGCGGACGCCTTCGTGGGCGTTGATGTGCTCGATCAGGCGCTCCAGCATCAGCAAGTTCTGCGGCCTGCCCGAGACGTCCGGGTGGATGGTGAGGCCGTAGACCGCATAGTCCATCTCGCGATAGACCCAATCGAACTGGTCGCGCCAGAGGTCCTCGATATCGCGCGGGTTGACGAAGCCGTGGCTGTTCGGCGAGCCTTTAATGAACATCATCGGCGGTAGATCGTCGAGGTACCAGTTCGCGGCGATCTTGACGAGGTCTATCTCCTCGCCCCGCACGAGCGGCTTCATCCACTCCGAAGCGGGCTTCGAGTAATCGATCTTGGTCCACTGGTCACCCGTGCGAGCATAGTACGGCGTGAAGTCGTTGTGCTGCAGAGAGTGATCGTACTTGTAGCCGTACTCCAGCAGCAACTCGTTGGTGGTGCTCGACGGCTCCCACCAGGGGGCGACGTTGCCGACGGGCTTCTTGCCGGTAAGCTCCTCGACCAGCCCGATACACTTCTCGAGGACGTCCCTCTCCTGTTGGGGCGTCATGGCGACCGGGTTCTCGTGAGAGTAGCCGTGGGTGCCGACCTCGTGCCCGGCGTCCACGACCATCTTCATCTGCTCCGGGAAGGTCTCTATGGAGTGTCCGGGGATAAACCACGTGGTCTTCATGTCGTACTTTGCGAAGAGGTCCAGGAGGCGGGGCGACCCGATCTCGCCGGCGAACAAACCTCGCGATATGTCGTCCGGCGAGTCCTCGCCCCCATAGGAGCCGAGCCAGCCCGCCACCGCGTCCACGTCCACGCCAAAGGCACAGAGCATCTCTTTTTGCGCCATCTTCTTCTCCCTTTCTCCCTCTTACTCGCCTCAGGGATTCTACCCGAGTCACAGACTCTATATCTGGGCCGTACCCCTCCAGTACGCAAGTCTGGCGGTGGCCAGTCCTGTAACATTGAGGACCAGTCGTAGCCCCGAACAAGGAGACAAGGTGGCCCTTCCAAAAGTAGCGGTACTCTCGTTAGGCGGGACTATCTCCTCGACCCAGATGGAGGGAGGCACCGGGGTTACACCCACGCTGACCGGCGAGGCGCTCGTCGAGGACGTACCGGAGATCTCCAAGGTCGCCGAGGTCACGGCCACGTCCCTACGGCAGGTGCCCGGCTCGGAGGTTACCCTCGAAGACCTCATCGAGCTGTCCGGGGAGATAAAGAACCGCATCGAGGAAGGCGCAGTGGGCGTCGTCGTGACCCAGGGCACCGACAGCATAGAGGAGACATCTTTCGTCCTGGACCTGCTCGTCGCCGGGGACGCGCCGGTGGTCGTGACGGGCGCGATGCGCCACCATTCCCTACCGGGCGCGGACGGCCCGGCGAACCTGCTCGCCGCGATGCAGGTCGCGGCAAGCGATGTCGCCCGCGGCGCCGGCGCGGTCGTGGTCTTGAACGAGGAGATCCACGCCGCCCGGTTCGTGCAGAAGACACACACCTCGAACCCCGCGACCTTTCGTTCGCCGCTTGCCGGACCGATAGGCTATGTCTCCGAGGGCAACGTCAGGGTTGCCACGCGTCCCGCAGGACGCCACCACCTAGACCTCCCGACGGAGACACAAGACCATTCCGTTGCCCTCTACAAGGTCGGCCTCGGGGACGACGGGAGACTCCTCGGGCAGATAAGGCAGCTCGGGTACGAGGGGCTCGCGGTCGAGGCGATGGGCGGCAGTCACGTACCTTTGGTGATGGCGGAACCTCTGGGCTCGCTCGCAGGAGAGATGCCGGTAGTCCTGGCGTCGCGCACCGGAGGCGGAGAGGCCCTGCGCAACACCTACGGCTTTACCGGATCGGAGACGGACCTCCTCGGGCGCGGCCTTATCAGCGCGGGGATGCTCGACGGATTGAAGTCGCGTCTCCACCTCTCCCTGCTGCTAAGAGCCGGGACGCCGAGGGAGGAGATCCCGGCGGCGTTCGACCGCTGGCTCGGCGGTTAGACCCGTATCACGCGCCCGCAGCGGGCAGTTGGATTGCCTAAAAAGCAACCGCGCCGGGGCCGGAGAAGAAACCGTCCGCTACCTCGTGAGGTTCCCTGGAACGTTTTAGAGACAACTCGTGGCTCCATGCGCCGATCCTCGGAGCAGCCCGGCACCCGATTCTAGAACTACAGCGCTCGTCCGGATGCGTAGGGCGCGGGACAGGCACTCGTGCTTTGCTCCCTAGGGTGTGTCTCCCAAGTTGAGCAGGTGTCGGCGGCGATGCTCTAGGCGTGAGCCGTGAACGGGAACTGACCGACCGCCGGTGGAAGCGAATCGCTCACTTCACGCCCAAGGTGATGGGCCAGTCGCGGCCGTTTTGGGATCATCAGCGGGTGATGGAGGGTTATTGCCTCGGGTAGGAAACGCTACCGGCCGAAGGTGCTTCGGAAGGCGTCGGTACTGCCAATCACGTTCCTTGGCGGTGGCAGTGGCAGAGTCGATGGGGACTGCGGCGTCAGGGGACCTAGCGGCGGTTACAGCGTAGTTGGCAGCGTGCGCTGCGTGGCCGGCAACGTGGGCGGTTG
>JADDPM010000025.1:11044-20046 GCA_016781885.1 Rubrobacter sp. | reverse complement strand
TCGGATGGCCCCCTTTCTACTCCTAAACCACGCAACACACATCTAGTGCTCGGGCAGGAGCAGCCTTCGCGTCGATAGCGACGGTACTCTCTGAGCGTATCTGTCAGCGCGGCGGTCGCTGCGCGAGGAGTGCTAAGATAGGCCAACCAGCAAGGGGGCTGGCGTGACGACCGGATGGTTCCCGAACTCGGAGAGGCTGCGAAAGACTCTGACCCTGCGCGTCTTGTTCGCATCGGGCACCCTTTGTTGGGCCGTGCTCACGCTACTTCTTGCTTCGCAGCAGGTCGGCTCCCAGGGGCACTTCTTCGCGGTGGCGGGGGCCTCATGGGTCGCGCAGGTCTTCGCCGCCGTCGCCTTGCTTCTGGCCGCGCGGCAGGCGGATGGAGCCGAGCGGCGACCGTTCTTGCTCTTCGGCGTGGCAGTGGCGGCGCGGCTGGTGGCGGATGTGGTGTGGGTGGGATCGCGGGCGTTCGGGCTCGGGTTTGCAGAGGTGTTTCAGGTGGCCGTTCACGCAGTCTCGTACGCGCTTCTATTCGGGGTGCTGTTGTGGTTGATGGCTCGCATCCGGCAGGAAATGGTCTCCGTGGCGGCTTTGGACACCCTGGCGGTGATGCTGACTTCCGGGCTTTTGATCTTCTACTTCTCCCCTTTCTCCATCGTCGAGATGCCCGTGCCGGTGGCCTTGGCTGTGCTCGCCCGTCCGGTCTGCGACCTGGGGCTGCTGTTCCTCGCGCTCGCGGCGCTGATGACGGTCCGGCGGCCGCCGTTCGTGGTGATCTCCGTGGTTGGTCTATTGCTGCTCCTCGTGGCGGACGGCTTCTATCTGTGGACCCGGGTGCAAGGGATCTACGAACTGGGGCTCGCCGAGGCGTTCTGGTCGGGGGGCGTAATGTTCCTGGGCATCGCGGCTCTTAGCTGGAGGGGCGAAACCGTCTCGCGCGCCGGTCACGTCGGCAGCTACGGGGTCGGCCTGTTCTGGTTCGGGCCGTTCTCGCCGCTCGTGCAGTACGGGTTCTTGCTGCTGTGGGCCGCGTTGTATGGCCCGATGCCTGCTTACCTGCTGCTCGGCGGGGTGGCTCTCGCGGTGATCCTGACGGGCAGGAACTACGCCGTCGCCTACGCGGGCGACGTGATGGCCCGGAGGCAGGAGGCGCTGGCCTTGCAGGCCGAGCAGGGGCGCATCCTGGCCGGGCTGCACGACACAGTAAAGCAGGATATACACGGCGCGTCCATGATGCTCGAGGCGGCGGTCGCGGCCCGAGAACGAGGGGATTCGGATGCCGCCAGCGAGCTGCTTGAGAAAGCCCTCGAAGCCACCCGGGAGGCCGGTCGGGACCTCGCAAGGCCGCTCGACGAGCTCCGGGCGGCTACGGGACATGGCGCCGCCGAACCGACTGCCTTCTTCCGGCAGCGGCTCGGGAAGCTGGCGTACTTCTACGGCATGGAGACGCACGAGGATCTGGCGGCTCCCCTGGAGGAGCTCGGGCGGGGGGAGATCCTGGTCGCCCACCAGGTCTTTGTAGAGACGGCATGGAACGCGGCCAAGCACTCGAACGCGAAGAATTTCTGGCTCTCGACGCGCCGGGAGGGAGATGCCTTCGTGCTACAGATGCGCGACGACGGCCGCGGCTACGAGCCGGAGAAAGCTACGGGAGGTATAGGGCTCGGCCTCATGCGCTCCCGCGCCAGGGCGGTCGGGGCGGCGCTGCGCGTAGAGAGCGCCCCGGGCGAGGGCACGACGGTAGAGTTGAGGTTCGGGCGTTGAAGATTCTCCTGGTAGACGATCATCCCACCGTCCGCTTTGGGCTGAAGCACCTGCTGGAGTCCGCCGCTGGAAACGAGGTCGTCGGTGAGGCCGGGAACGCCGCCGAAGCCATCAGGCTGGTCTCGGAGTTGCGGCCCGACGTGGTGCTGCTCGACCTCCGGCTCGGTGAGGACTCCGGGATAGAGGTCTGCCGGGAGATAAAGGCCCTGCCGGAGGCCCCGCGCGTCATCGTCTTCACCGCTCACACGGGTGCCGAGGACATCGCGGCCGCTACTCTAGCCGGGGCGGACGGCTATCTGCACAAGGGGGTCGCGGGGGAGGATCTCATCGAAGCGGTCAGGCGCACCCACGCGAGCGGCCGTGTGTGGCTGTTGCCCGCGGCCGAGGAGGCGGCGGCCTCCCACATCGAGGAGGTCTCCGGGGAGGCCCGGCTCACGCCTAAGGAGAAGGAGGTCTTTGCGCTCGTCCTCAAGCGTCGCACCAACGCGGAGATCGCAAAGGAACTCTACATCAGCCTGTACACCGTCAAGAACCACGTCTCCAGTATCCTGCGCAAGCTCGGCCTCAAGAGCCGCCGTGAGATCTCCTGAAGCCCTTCAGGGCATCACGAGACCGCCGTCGCAGGTTATGTACTGGCCGGTGACGAAGCTGGACCAGGGCGAGGCGAACATGAGGACGGCGCGGCCCATGTCCTCCGGGACACCGAGACGCCTCAAGGGGGTGGAGCCCGCGACGATCTGGCGGACCTCATCGGTGGTGGGGGCGCTGGCGTCTGTCCCGTCTATGAGGCCGCCGGCGATCATGTTTACCGTTATGCCGCTGGGGCCGAGCTCAGATGCCAGGTTGCGGGAGAAGCCCAGAAAGGCGCTCTTGGCGGTTGTGTAGTCGTGATAGGCGACGACAGGGTTGTTTATAAGGTTAGTCAGGATGTTGATGATCCTGCCTTCACCCTTCTCCGCCATCCCCGGAACGACGGCCTGCGAGCAGTGGAGCGCCCCCTTCAGCCCGCCCAGCTGGTGCTGGTAGTCCCCCCATCCAATGCTCGCGAAGTCCTTACGGGAGACGGGGTCGAACTTGTAGTCGGGGAGGGCGTTGTTTACGAGGATGTCCACCGGACCGAAGGCTTCGGCCGCCGCCTGGACCATCTGCTCGACCGCGATCTCGTCGGTGACGTCGGCGCGGAGGGGGAGGGCTTTACCGCCCTTCTCCTGGATCTTGCGGGCGACCTCTTCGGCGCGGTCCTCGCTCTTGTGGTAGTTCACGATTACGGCGGCGCCTTCGCTCGCCAGAGAGTCCGCTATCGCCGCGCCGATGCCCCGACTCGCGCCGGTGACGAGGGCGACCTTGCCTTGCAGCGTGCCCATGATAATCCCCTCCCTCCGCCGGTCTTAACCGGATCAGGTTCAAAGGGTCGGCGCTAACGCGCCCTCTCAGCCTTTGCCAGGCTCCCCTGTATCTATCTCTCGTCGAGCATTGTACGAGAGACCGGATGACCTTGCAGTGAAACTCCTACTCGTAGAGGCCGGCCTTTTGTTTCTGGCTCTCTATGGCGGCCTTCACCTGCCGGGCGTCGGGGAGCGCCATGCGTTGGACGTTCAGGCGGCGGCCGTCGTTCACCTCGATTGTGAGGGTGCAGTTGACCAGGCCCCGCAGAGTGACGCTCGCCACCTGCTTGAGCCCGAGCGAGGTGACGTTCTCGCCCCGCCATCCGGTCCTGAGCTCCACCCGATCAGGGTAGACGTTGATCACGTTGTTGGTGCCTGCGCCTTGCGCTAAAAGTCGCTGTTCCATTCCTGCTTTCTAAGGTGAGATCCTTCTTTGGTTCGACATTCTATCGACCGCCGGAAGCCCCGGAGGGGATCTCCGGGGCTTGGAAAGGAGGCCCGCCCGGCCGCTATGCTGGACGGGCGGAGTTTGTTGCGCTGCTTCTCTTTAGGCAGCTCCTCCTGCCGCCCCTTCCACCGGATCCTGCCTGCCGATCCTGCCGCCGCTGCCGTTCTGGTAGTCGGTAGCGATAAGCTGCTCGGAGTAGCCGTAGACGCCGTGTTCGGAGATGTCGAGGCCGTCGAGCTCGTGTTCGGGCTTGACCCTGAGACCGATGGTCGCCTTGAGCGCCGCGAAGACTCCGTAGGAGGTGAGGAAGACGAACCCGCCGCAGGCGACGATCCCCAGAGCCTGCACGCCGAGCTGGGTGAGGCCGCCGCCGTATAGGAGGCCCGGGTTGCCGATGCCGGTAGCCTCGACCAGAGCGGGGGTAGCGAAGAGGCCCGTCGAGAGCGTCCCCCAGACGCCGCCCATTCCGTGGGCCGCGATGGCGCCCAGGGGATCGTCCACTCCGATCTTGTCGACCAGGATGAGGACCGAGTACATGATGACGCCCGCTATAAAGCCTATGACGATGGAGGCCCAGGGATCGACGAACGCGCAGGCGGCGGTGATGGCGACGAGCGCCGCGATCGCGCCGTTGCCGGCCATCCCGACGTCGACGTGCCTGCGGTAGGCGTAGCTCATTAGCATCGCGCCGAGTACACCCGCGCCGGCGGCCAAGTTGGTGGTGAGGGCGATGTCGGCGATGGAGGAGCCGACGGCGGACATCGTCGAGCCGGGGTTGAAGCCGAACCAGCCGACCCACAGGATAATAACGCCCAGCACCGCGAGCGGCATGTTGTGGCCCGGAATCGTCTGTGGGTTGCCGTCGTCGTCATACTTACCGATGCGGGGGCCGAGCAGGAGCGTGCCGGCCAGAGCCGCCATCGCGCCCGAGAGGTGGACGACCGTGGAGCCGGCGAAGTCCTGCATGCCGAACGCGGAGAGCCAGCCTCCGCCCCAGATCCAGTGCCCGACTATCGGGTAGATGAGCCCCGCGAAGACGACCGCGAAGACGCAGTAGACGGCGAACTTGGTCCGCTCGAGCATCGTGCCCCACACGATGGCCAGAGAGACGAGCGCAAAGGCTACCTGGAAGAGGAACTTGGCCGAGAGCGGCACCGCCGTCCACGAGAGCCCGGCGTAAGCTGCTTCGTCTCCGCTCAGGAAGAAGCCCTGAGTCCCGATGATAGAGTTGAGTCCGCCGCCGTCGCTGAAGGTGAAGGCGAAGCCCGCAGCCCAGAACGCGACCAACCCTATGCCCATCATCGCGAGTATCTTGGCGACCACGCTTCCGACGTTCTTCATGCGAGAGAAGCCGACCTCGAGCATCGCGAAGCCTGCCTGCATAAACAGCACCAGCATCGCAGCGATGACTACCCACATCGTATCCACGGCGAGCGCCACGTCCTCCGGCGTCGCCGTTCCGGACGTCACCGGCGTCTCCTGCGCGAACGCCACCGTCGGCACCGCCGCGACTAGCGAGAGTGCCATAATCAACAACAGAACTAACCTGCGCAAAAGATCCCTCCTTCAAGGTACAGGGTATGTACGAACGGAACCTAGTCTACGTTCGCCGCCCTTCGGGGGTCTTTGGCCTGACGTACAAACATCCGCTTCGAATGGATACGCTGAGTTGTACTCGCGGTGGGAAGAGCCTGCCAGCGATCACATTCGACCTTACTTGTGTGAGCGACGTAACACGAAACCGCCTCTACGGTCGGCGGATGTATGTTTGCGCAACGGCTCTCCGTCTCGGAGTTTTGCTGGTAGTCAGCTGTCGGAAGCTATCTGTCGGTAATGCTCGAAGGCTTCTCGGGGACACGCCCCAGGAGCTGCATGGCTTTTATGCCCAGGGTGAGGCGTTCGCGGTCCTCGCTCTTGTCCACGTCGAGGCGGGTGAGCTCACGGATGCGTTCGAGACGGTAGCGGATGGTGTGGCGGTGGGCGAAGAGGCCGGCGGCCGTTTTGGCCGTCGAGGCGTCGTTGCGGAGGTAGGTGACGAGGGTGGAGACGAGTTCCGTACCATAGCGGGAGTCGTAGGAGACGACCGGGGCGAGGGTCTCGGCATAGAACGATTCGAGCTCCTCGGGCTCTTCCTGGAGGACGCGGAAGAGGAGCTTGTACGTGCCGGTCTGCTCGAAGGTCGAGACAGAGGAAGGGCCTTCTATGCGGTGACCGATCTCCAGCGCCACCTCGGCCTCCGAGTAGGCTTCGGAGAGCGCCGCCGGGTTCTCCTTGAACCGCCCGATACCGACCGAGACCGTGAGGTCCGGCAGTAGCCCCTTCGCGTAGCGCTGGATGCGGGCCGCCAGGCCCAGGGCGTTCTCCACGAGCTCCTCCGGCGCGTCGGCGGCGGACGGCCCCAGAAACAGGATGACGTTGTCAGAGCGCGGGCCGAGCAGGAAGTTCGAGAACATCTCGCGGGCCTGGAGACGCACGGCGTCGGCCAGGCGGCGTTTGAGATCCTGTATCGCCGGTTCCTTCAGCCGCCTCCGGCTCAGGTAGCCTGCGAAGTCGTCTATATCCACTATGATCGAGAGCGCGCCGGAGGAGAGGTCCGCGCCCAGGTACCGGGCGCGCTGGAGCAGAAGGTCCACAGAGCCGTGGTGGCTGTTGACCACGTCGTCGACGAAGTCCCCTCGGACGCCGAGCTCCGTCTCCAGGCGCACTCTCTCCTTGCCAAGCTCGGCTTGGAGGGCGCGCGTGGCCCAGTACAGGACCACCACGTCCTCCGGGCGCAGGGGGGCGTCCGCTAAGTCCAGCCAGAGGTAACCCGCCGGCGCGCCGGTGCCGACCGGGGTCCAAAAGACCTCCGTCTCCGCGATCCGCCACCGCTCGACCGGCACCGAGAGGAAGCCGTTTGGCAGGCGGGCGTAGCGGTCGCGGCGCTCGCGCCGGGTCTCCTCCACGCTGGAGCTGCGCGAGGCGCGCAAGTCGTGCGCGTCGAGGAAGGAGATCAGGGCTTGCGCCCCCCCGTTCTGCGCGCTCGGGTCTCCCCCCGCGACGATGCGCCCGATCGGGTCCTCGACCATTACGGAGCGTCCCAGGAGGCCGGCGAGCTTACCTGCGAGCCTCTCGACCGACGCTGCCCCGCCTGGACTCTCGAACAGGACCCGCGCCGCACCATGAGAGTGCCGCAAGAGCCCTTCTCCCTCCGCATCCCGCGCGAAGATCGAGAACAGATCACGCAGCGGTACGCCCGGCGAGACGGCGAACAACCCCAGGCCCAACTCTCGGGCCTGTCTCGCCGCATCCTCCGTAATGGTCGTATCGGTGCGCCAGACGATCGCGGGCGCGACCCCTTCGGCGACGATGGCGAGGAACTTGTCGTCTAGCTTTGCGCGAGCCGTGACGACGACTTCATCAGGGCCGAGCCAACCCTCTGTCTCCTCGTCAACGGCCAGGCCTCTGACGGAGCGACCGGGGTCCCCCGGCGCGAGCCGCCGGGCGCCGAACTCCTTCGCCAGGGTATTGAATAACTCCTTGAGAATCATCCGTCTCCAAATATGGCCGCTACAGCTTCCACTCGGACGAATTCAATATATACGACGAGTAACGGTAACGAACGGCTGACAGGCGAAATAGCTTGAGAAGTTTGTACAGAATGCCAGAGGCGCCGGGTTCTCCGCGCCGGGAGAAACGGGCCTGGTAACCGTTCGCGCGCAGCCTTCTTGCCGGTCAGGGGAGAGTCCGCTCCGGCGAGACATTCCCGGGGTCGGGATCGTTCCCGGTCGGAACGACCTTCAAGTTCGCCCTGGCTTCTTTAGCTAGTATTCTCTCTGCCTTTTCAGCCACGCTCTCGTTCATCGCCTGCACGTCCTGGAAGAAGCCGGCAAGCTTCTTGTCGCCCGCCACCTCCGCCTCAAGGACGTACCCGGCGCATACATCGCCTCCCTCTGAGCGTTGCGGAGCAATCTCGCGAGGTTATGGTTTTCGTTTTTCGTCTCCGCGGGTCGATCTCCGATGCCCATTATGACCTCCTGAATCAGATCTCTTCGCCCCCTCTTCTCGTATGCGGCGTACCTGATAGAAGCAGATTTGTTCCAATCTCGCCAAGGCGAGATATGGCAACTATACGTACTCGGCGGCAGTCGATGCTTCGGACGTGAGTACAACTTTAGCCTCGTCTTTGCCGGGGCCTTCTTATACACGGGGCCATCTTCGGTCCTCTTCTAGGTTCCGAGGAGATCACAGGGTAGGTACGTAGCGTTCAAGGACTCTCTGACAGACCGTTTATGGAGCGCTCTATGCGGACTCCGGAGGCGGGGGACGGCCAGTGAGGACAATCGGGGGTTATAGAGACGCGTCCCCCTGACGGAGAGAGCGCAGCCTCGCCTGCGCGTTGCCGACGGGCGAACGAGCAACCTGGTTCTGCGCCGGGCTGCCCGGAATCTACAGGGCAGAGAAGGCAGACTCGCTGGCTCTCCTTCGAAGTTTTGCTAACCGGCGAGGATCTCGAAGGAGAGCTTGGGTAAATCCAGTGTATCCCGCTCCCAGCTTGTGAGGACCGGCGCTCTGGAAAAAATGCTCTGATAGTGTCAGCCTGCCTGTAGCACCGGCGCGAGCGGCAGCTCGTATAGCGGGCGCTCTTTAGAGTAGCGCGCCGCCTGCACAGGGGCTCCGTGGCTTTCGAGCAGCGCCCCAGCCTTCTCCGGCGTTGGTATGTTCTCGGTGCCCCGCACGTACGCCATGCTCCGCCGGGCCTCGTCGCGTAACTCGAACCAGCACTCACCCGTGTTTGGATCCCATTTAAAGAACACAACGTGATAGTCGCCGGATTCCGCCAGGAGTGGCACCACCTCGTTGTCGAAGCGCCCGTCCTGCCGGTACTCCCAGCCCTTCTCCTGGAAGGTCTCCTTCACGTGGTCGAAGCACCTCCACACCTGCCATTCCCACATCATCTTGCGCCTCCTCGTCCGGGACCGGAGCCCCCGCGCTTGCACGTGGTTACATCTTAGAGGCTCCGCCAATAGGCAAGTAGAGTATGTGTCAAGAAACGATGGGAAGGCTGTCGAATCGCTCTGAGAGCTGCCAAGTATGAAAAGTTGCCAGCCTATTGGCGGAAGCTCTTAGGCTCGGGAGCGACTGGAATTCCTTGGACGGGAGGCCATAAATATCTCCCCTCAAGGGGAGAACGTTAGGCCGGGTAGCCACCGAAACGGCGCGGAATGAGGGCGGCGCGGTGGTAGAATCTATCCGGAAGTTTTGTGTATTGGCCTCCCTCGTGGGGGCCGTATACTTGCCCGGAGCAGCTCGAAACAAAGGGGTGAGCGGAGATAGCGGATAATCACATCGTCGTGCGGGGGGCACGCGAGCACAATCTGAAAGACGTGACCGTAACCCTGCCGCGCGACGTGATGGTCGTCGT
>JADDPM010000025.1:0-10980 GCA_016781885.1 Rubrobacter sp. | reverse complement strand
CGCCGCTACGTCGAGAGCCTCTCAGCCTACGCGAGGCAGTTCTTGGGCCAGATGGACAAGCCGGACGTGGACCACATCGACGGCCTCTCTCCTGCGGTCTCCATCGACCAGAAGACCACCTCGAATAACCCGCGCTCCACGGTAGCGACCGTCACCGAGGTCTACGACTACCTCCGGCTGCTCTACGCCCGCGCGGGCAGGCCCCACTGCCACGTCTGCGGCTTCCCGGTCGCCTCCTCGACCCCGCAGCAGATGGTCGAGAAGGCCCTGACCCTGCCCGAGAAGACGCGCTTTATGGTGCTGGCACCGGTGGTGCGGGGGCGCAAGGGCGAGTACGGCAAGATGTTCAAGGAGCTGGCCGAGGACGGCTACGCCCGGGTGCGGGTGGACGGCGAGCTTTACGAGCTTCCGGTCGACCTCGGGCTGGACAAGAACTACAAGCACGACATCGAGGTCGTGGTCGACAGGCTCGTGATCCGGGAGGGCATAGAGCGCCGCCTCACCGATTCGATAGAGACAGCCCTGAAGCTGGCCGAAGGGCTCGTCCTGATAGAGACGGTCGAGGGGGACGGTAGCGGGCCCGGCGAGTCGATGCTCTTCTCGGAGAGCTTCACCTGCACCAACTGCGGCGCCTCCATCGCGGAGATACAGCCGCGGACGTTCTCGTTCAACAGCCCGCACGGGGCCTGCGACCGCTGCGACGGCCTTGGAAGCCGTCTGGAGATAGACCCTGCGCTCGTCGTCCCGAACGAGGACTTGAGCGTGAACGATGGTGCTGTAGTGCCGTGGGCCAACTCGCAGACCGAGTACCACGGGAGCGTGCTCGGGGCGCTTTCGGAGAAGTACAGGATCGACCTGAACGTGCCGTGGCGCGAGCTGCCCGAGGAGCACCGGCGGCTCATCCTGTACGGCACGCAGGGCGAGCGCATCTACGTCTCGTACCGCAACCGCTACAACCGCCGCAGGCAGTACATGACCCAGTTCGACGGCGTCGTGAGCAATCTGGAGCGGCGCTACGCCGAGACCGACTCCGAGTACCGGCGCGAGAAGATCGAGGAGTTCATGAGCCACGTCCCCTGCCCCAAGTGCAAGGGTGCACGTCTCAGACCGGAAGCCCTCGCCGTGACCGTCGGCGGCAAGAACGTCCACGAGTTCACGGAGCTGAGCGTTACAGACGCTCAGGGGTTCTTCGACGATGTGGAGTTTACGCCGCGCGAGTGGCTCATCGGGGAGCGGGTGGTAAAGGAGATCCGGGAGCGGCTCGGCTTCCTCGTGGACGTGGGACTCGGGTACTTGACCCTGAGCCGTTCCGCGGGGACGCTCTCAGGCGGCGAGGCGCAGCGCATCCGGCTCGCCTCGCAGGTCGGGAGCGGGCTCGTCGGCGTGTTGTACGTGCTCGACGAGCCGTCCATCGGGCTGCACCAGAGGGATAACCGGCGGCTGTTGACGACGCTGGAGAAGCTGCGGGATTTGGGTAACACCCTCATAGTCGTGGAGCACGACGAGGAGACGATCCGGGCGGCGGATCACCTCGTGGACGTGGGTCCCGGCGCGGGGGTTCACGGCGGCGAGATCATCGCGCAGGGGAGCGTCGAAGACATCGAGGCCGAGGAACGCTCGGTGACGGGCCAGTTCCTCGCGGGCCGCAGGCGCATCGAACCACCCGAGCAGCGCCGTGAGCCGACCGGCTCCATCCGGGTGTTCGGCGCCTCCGAGCACAACCTCAAGGGTGTTGACGTGGAGTTTCCGCTCGGCATCCTCACGAGCATTACGGGCGTCTCGGGGTCGGGGAAGAGCACGCTGGTCAACGAGATCCTCTACAAGGCCCTCGCCAACGCCGTGAGTCGCGGCAAACACCGCCCCGGCCGCCACGCCGGGATAAAGGGCGTCGAAGGGGTGGACAAGGTCATAGACATAGACCAGAGCCCTATCGGCAGGACCCCGCGCTCCAACCCGGCGACGTACACAAAGGTCTTCGACCACATCCGCCAACTCTTCGCGACGACGCCCGAGGCGAAGATTAGGGGCTACAAGCCCGGGCGGTTCAGCTTCAACGTCAAGGGCGGGCGGTGCGAGGCGTGCCGGGGGGACGGCCAGATCCGGATAGAGATGCACTTCCTCCCGGACGTCTATGTTCCGTGCGAGGTCTGTAAGGGCCGCCGCTACAACGCCGAGACCCTGCGCGCCACCTACAAGGGTAAGAGCATCTCCGACGTCCTGGAGATGACGGTCGACGAGGCGTGCGAGTTCTTTGCCCCCGTCCCGGCCATAGCCCGCCGCATGGATACGTTGCGGGACGTTGGCCTGGGTTACGTCCGGCTCGGACAGCCGGCGACCACCCTCTCAGGAGGCGAGGCGCAGCGGGTGAAGCTGGCGAGCGAGCTCGGCAAGCGGGCCACAGGCAAGACCGTCTATATCCTCGACGAGCCGACGACGGGGCTGCACTTCGCCGACGTGGAGAAGCTCTTGCATATCCTGCACAGGCTCGTGGACGCGGGGAACACCGTCCTCGTCATCGAGCACAACCTCGATGTGATCCGGTCCTCCGACCACGTCATAGACCTCGGCCCCGAGGGCGGCGACGGCGGCGGCGAGATCGTCGCGAGCGGCGCACCAGAGGAGGTTGCCCGCGTCGAGGAATCCTACACGGGCCGCTTCCTGCGTGACCTCCTACCCGAGGTAGCGGCGGCGAGCTGACCGCATACCGCAGCGTCTCGGTTACAATCAACTGGCCTTGCGAGAGAGCAACTACAGCACGAAGAACGGCACGACGTCTAAACCCGTCTTGCTGCTGGTGCTCGACGGCATCCGGCCGGACGTCCTGCGGACAGCTATACGGGAGGGGGACGCGCCTGCCCTGGGCTTCCTGGCTGAGAGAGGAGAGGCGGTCTGGGACGCGGTCTCGGTGTTTCCGAGCATCACGCCCGCTGCGACGGCGGCCATTGCCACGGGCGCCGCGCCGGCGGAGAGCGGTATTCTGGGGCACGCCTGGTACGACCGCGAGGAGGAGCGAGTCGTCGTCTACGGGGCCATGAGGGATACGGTGATCTCTACAGGCCCCCTGAAGGTCTTCCACAACAACGTGTGGCGGATGAACCGGGATGACCTGCACGCTGAGACCCTCTTCGAGATGCTCGACGAACGCGGCATAGACGGTGCGTGCGTAAATTTCCCGGTCAGGCGCGGGCCGCACGAGCATCCGGTCCGGCTAAGGAGTGTCAAGAGGGTCGCGGACAGGGGCGTGTTGCTGGGCGCTTCGGTCGGCGGGCCGAAGGAATACTTCATGGGCGACCTGTTCTACAGCCGGGATACCGGTCTGCACGGTAGGACCGGGGTCGGCGGGATAAGACGCTCGGTTGGCATCAACGACGCCTACGCTGCCGGGGTGGGAGCGATGCTCCTCCGGGAGAAGGCCGCGCCGTTCACTCTGGTGTACTTCTTCAAGGGGGACTCTGTTACCCACCACAAGGGGCTGGCGGCGCAGCGAGAGTATGTGGCGACCCTGGACGGGTACGTCACGGCCATGTTCGAGGCGGCGGGCGGCCCGGAGAGGGCGTTGGAGGAGTACGCGGTCCTGGCGCTCTCGGACCACGGGCACACGCCGCTCCTGGCGAACAGACGCCGCTACGTCCGGCTGAGGCGCATCCTGGGCGAGGGGACGGAGGTCGGGGCGCGGGCCCGGTTTTGGCCGGGGACGGAGATCCTGGCGGTCCCCAACGGCCGCTCGGCGCTCCTCTACCTGGCCGACGGGGTGGACCGTGAGAAGGTTGTCGCGAACGCGCTCTCCCGGCGCGGCGTGGACCTGGCCGGCTGGAGCGAAGGCGGCTGGTGCTTAGTTCGCAGGTTGGGGCGCGAGCTATGGTTCCGCCCCGGCGATGGGGGGTATCGGGACGCTTTCGGGCGGACCTGGAAGCTCGAGGGAGACCTTCGGGCGATAGAGATCGAGGTCGAAGACGGCGAGGTTCGCTACGACGAGTACCCGGACGCGCTGGAGCGTCTGTGGGGCTGCTTGCGTTCGCCCCGGAGCGGAGACGTGGTCCTCTCGGCCACCCCGGGCTATACCTTTGGCGAGGTCTCGCAGACGTTCCACGAGCAGAGCGACCACGGCTCGCTGCATGCCAGCGACTCCAACGTGTTCGTGCTCGCCAGCGGGATAGCGGCGCCCCGCAGGATCACCGACGTCACCCCGACCTTGCTCGCCCACTTCGGGGTCAGGGCAGAAGGCCTGGCCGGGACCGCGGAAGATCGTGTCTCGTAGGCGCCCCGGGCGGTCCGAGCCTCCCGAAGCCCAAGGGGAAGGCGGTCTCCGGCCGAAATACCGGCGTGCCTTCGGGTGCGTAACGTGGTTATACATGGGTATCCTCGCCTTCCTCGCAGCGGCGACCCTGCTCGCGTGGCCCTTGAGGTATGTTGGCGATGGAGCGGGCTTCGGCCAGATACTCTCCAGGCTCTCCTTCTTCGGGCTCGCCCTGCTCCTGCCCGCCATGCTCCTGGCCGCCGTCCTCGGCGCCCGCACCTACCGGGTTGAGAACCGTCTGGGAAAGCGGGCCGGCACCTTGGTGGGCGCGATAGTAGGCTGGACGAGCTTCTTCGGCCTCTCCTGGCTCGCCGTAGCCCTCGGCCTCGAAGGTCGCGACGAGCTCTTCCGGCCCGTCCTCTTCGCCGGTCTGGGAGAGAGCGTCTCCTTCTATCTCTTCGTCCCGCTCGCGCTCCTGGCTGCGGGGCTCGTTACTTACGCCCTCTACTCCCGAAAGACGAGCTTCAACCTCCGCCGACGTCTCATGTTTGCGGGAGCGGGCCTCGCGGTGTTCGCCGGGCTCCTCGTACTCTTGACGGGCTTCGACCTACTCGGCGCCGCCGGTGTGCTGGTCTCGACCCTGTCGGGCGCCGTGGGGGGATGGGTGTCGGGGATAGGCTATGCCCGTGCCGGCGGGGACGCCATGATCCCACCCGGCTCCACCATCCGGCCCAGACCGCCCCGCCAGCCCCGCCGCAAGCCCCGATAAACGAAGGAACGCCGTTTCCGCACGGTATAATTTCTTGATGTCTCAGAACGGCTATCCGGATCGCTCGCGCCTTCCCACCTCGCCCGGCGTCTACATCTTCAAGGACGCGAAGGACGGCGTGATCTACGTCGGCAAAGCTAAGAACATCCGCGCGCGTGTCGCGAACTACTTCACGAAGTCCGGCGACGGCCGCCCCAAGATAGGAGAGTTGCGCGAGCGGGTCCGGCGTATAGACTTCATCGTCACCGGGAGCGAGACCGAGGCGCTCGTCCTCGAAGCGAACCTCATAAAGCGCCACCGCCCCCGCTTCAACGCCTCGCTCAAGGACGACAAGAGCTACCCGTACATCGTAGTAACCACCGGAGACGAGTACCCGAGGGTCTACGCCACGAGGGCGGCCCACGACCCGCGCCACCGCTATTTCGGACCGTTCCCGAGCGCGAGTTCGGTCCACTCCACGATAGACGTGCTGAACAAGACCTTCCCGTTCAGGAAGTGCCGCGGGCCGGAGCCGGGGCGCCGCAGCGGGGTGCCGTGCTTGAACTACCATATCGGGCGCTCGGCGGCGCCGTGCATCGGTGCGGTCTCCAGAGAGGACTACGACAAGATCGTCGCTGACGTCATAGCCTTTCTGGAGGGGCGTGTGGGCTACCTGATCCGTGAACGCGAGGCCGGCATGCGCGAGGCGGCCCGCGGGATGGACTTCGAGAGGGCGGCGAAGCTCCGGGACGAGCTCTCCGCGCTGACCTACGTCCGCGACAAGCAGCAGGCCACCATCGCCTCCGAAGATTCCTTTGACGCCTTCGGAGCGTACGTCGAGGGCGAGTCGGCCTGCGTACAGGTCTTCGCGGTGCGGGAGGGCCAGATCGTCAACCGCGACTCGTTCCTCCTGGATAACTACGCCGAGACGCCGGCCGAGGCGGTCGCCCTTCAGTTCATCCCCCAGTATTACGACTCCGCCGCCGTCCCGCGCGAGGTCCTCGTAAACACCGGCGAGACGGACGAGGCGTTGGCGCCTCTGGAGGCGTACCTGTCGGAGCTAAGGGGGACGCGGGTCGGGGTGCATCGTCCGCGGCGCGGCGACAAGCGGCGCATCTTCGAGATGGCCGAGAAGAACGCGAGGCTTGGCCTGGAGCACGAGAAGCTCGTCGAGGAGTCGCAGCGCAACCGGGTCGCCTCGACGCTCGACATCTTGCGCGAGGAGTTGGCGCTGCCGAGGCTGCCGGTAAGGATAGAATGCTACGATATCTCGAACACGATGGGCACGAACTCGGTCGCCTCGATGGTCGTGTTCCAGGGCGGGAGGCCGGCCAAGGACCAGTACCGGCGGTTCAAGATTAAGACCGTCGAGGGCTCTGACGACTTCGCGAGCATGAACGAGGTAATACGCCGCCGCCTCCAGCGCTTCGCCGAAGGCGACGAGAAGTTCGCCCAGACGCCGGACCTGATCCTGCTGGACGGCGGCAAGGGCCAGCTCTCGGCGGTCGTTCCGATCTTTGAGGAGCTGGGCGTCGGCACGGAACTGCCGGACATCCCCCTGCGCTCGCTCGCCAAGCGCGACGAGGAGGTCTTCCAGCCGGGCCGCCCCGAGCCTGTAATACTGCGCCGTGAGTCCCCGGAGCTTCATCTCCTCCAGCGCGTCCGGGATGAGGCGCACCGCTTCGCCAACACCTACCACCGCAACCTTCGCGGTAGAGAGATGACCCGCTCCATCCTCGACGAGCTACCCGGCGTCGGCCCTTCACGAAAGAAGAAGATCCTCGAACACTTCGGCACCCCGGAGGCGTTCCTGGAGGCTTCCTTAGAGGAACTCGAAGCCGTGCCGGGACTGCCGGGCAGGGTAGCTCGCGAAGTCCACGCCCGGTTACACCGCTGATTCTCCTCCGAAGGGACGCGGAAACACTCGCCTTTTTGCCCAGTGGTCAGCCATCAAGCTCGACCTCCGCTCCCACGAGGATTAGAGGCCGAGCGATAGCGTCGCCACACCCGCATAGCTCCGAGTGTGCCTCCCCGATTCGGGGCCGTAGAGCTCGAGTATCAGCTCGGAGAAGCCGTCGATCTCGCCCATCATTCTCTTAAGCCAGGTAGTCGTGCAGCACGGCGTGCAACCATAACTCCGGCGTTCAAATTCTAGTACTAACGCCTTGCTTATCATGTGAGTAAAGTTTTCGTGGAAGAAGCCGATAATATATGGTATGGAAGCTCCTAAGAGCTGAGAGTGTTAAGAAAGAACGAAGGTCACGATGAAAATACCCGGCTGGCTGATAACGATCGGACGCGACAACCGAGGCCAAGGCGGCTCCCGGGTCCCGGCGTGGGGCCTCTCTGTAGCCGTACTCGTGGTTGTGATAGCTGTCGCTGTCGTAGGAATATACTTAGACGAGTATGAGGACTCTCACCTCCAAGCCCAGGCTCTTCTTTTCAGCATTGAAGAGGACGCCGCGGAGGAGGCGATCGCCGAATACCAGGCTATTAGAGAAGGAGAGGTCACTCCCGCGATCGCCGAGGACGTGGCGGAGAACCGTCGTGAGATAGATGAAGCGCTCGACGAGCTCGAGCGGCTGAACTCAGGAAGCGACGAGGAGCTAAGACGGGTTAGCGAAGCGCTGAGCACGTATGAGGCGGCGGTGGACGAAGAGCTCGCCCTGATAGAGGCGGGGCAGTTGGGGCAGGCCGAGATCGTGGACGAGGAGCGGGTGAATCCGGGCTTCGAAGCGCTCCACGAAGTCTTGGAGGATGCCACCGCGCGGTACGAGGCCGAAGCCCAACGCGCGGGCTGGGTCGTCAACGTGGCGACCTACGGTACGGCCCTGCTGGCGGCGATCATGTTGATAGTAGTGGCGCTCTTATGGCAGCGCGAGCAGGCCCGGCGGTCCGAGCAAGAGGCTTTGCGGCGCAGCGAGGAGCGCTTCCGCTCCCTGGCGCAGAACGCCTCCGACGCCCTCACCATCGTCGACGCCAAGGGCACCATCCTCTACGAGAGCCCGTCTGTGGAAAGGGTATTCGGCTACAAACCCGAAGACCGGATCGGAGAGGATGCCTTCGAGCTGGTGCACCCCGACGACCTCGGGCGGGTGCGCAGCATATTTGCTGAGGTGCGGAACACACCGGGCGTCACCTCGCCGGTCGAGGCGCGGGTGCGGCACCGGGACGGTTCGTGGCGCTACGTCGAGGCGGTCGGCAACAACCTGCTCGACGGTCCCAACGTGGGCGGGATCGTGGTCACCACCCGCGACGTAACCGAGCGCAAGCGGGCCGAGAAATTGATAAGGCGGCAGGCCGACCTGCTGGAACAGACGCACGATGCCGTCTTTATGTGGAAGCTTGGGGGCGAGATCATCTACTGGAACCAGGGGGCGGAGCGCCTCTACGGGTGGTCAAAAGAGGAAGCCTTGGGGCGCGTCAGCCACGACCTCCTCAGGACCAGCCATCCTTTCTCCCTCGAAGAGTTTGATCGCAGGTTACGCAGAGATGGTCGCTGGGAAGGCGAGCTAGCTCATTACTCTCGGGACGGCCAAAGAGTGGTAGTCGAGAGCCGGCGCGTTCTGTCGCGCAACGGCGCGGAGCCGGGGTTTGTTCTGGAAACTAACAGAGACGTCAGCGAGCGCAAGTGTGCCCAAGAAGCGTTGCGAGAGTCGGAAGAGAAGTACCGCACGCTGGTGGAGGCCGTCCAGGAAGGGATCGGCTTCGTCGACTCCGAGGAGAGGATAACCTACTGCAACCGGGCCTACGCCGAGATCTTCGAACTAACGCCCCAAGAGCTCACCGGAAGATCACTCTTAGAGTTCCTGGACGAAGAGCAGCGGCGGAAGGCCCTAGAGCAGACGGCTATACGAAAGGACAACGTCCCGGCTTCCTATGAGATTAGGATAACTACTAGAGATGGAAGAAAGAAGGATCTCTCTGCTTCCGGGACCCCTATCATGGACGCAGACGGGGAGTTTCAGGGAGCCGTACACACCATCATCGATATCAGCGAGCGCAAGCGGGCCGAGGAAGAGTTGCACCAGAGTGAAGAGAAATTCCGTTCGTTTGTCGAGACGACCCAGGAGTGGGTCTGGTCCATCGATCTAAAGGGATGGCATACGTACAGCAACCCGGCTGTAGAACAGATCCTGGGCTACCGCGCGCAAGATCTCGTCGGAAGGAATGCCCTGCCCTTCATCCATGAAGAGGACCGAATAAAGTTAGGGAAGCTGCTGCCGGAATTAATCGCGGAGAAGCGTGGCTGGAATGGCCTTATCCGCAGGTGGCGGCGCAAGGACGGCACCTACCGCTACCTGGAGAGCAACGCCGTTCCGATGTTCGACAGCAACGGTGAGGTCGTGGGATACCAGGGAGCGGACCGCGACATTACCAAGCGCAAGCTGGCCGAGGAGGCGCTGCGCAAGAGCGAGGCGAGGAACAAGGCCATCGTCGACGCCAGCCCCGATATGATGTTCCTCTTGAGCGGCGCGGGCGAGATTCTGGACTTCAAAGCGGCGAGCAAAGAGAGCGAGTTGTACGTCCCGCCCGAAGACATAATCGGTAACAAGTTGGGCGATGTGATGCCCGCCGAGGTTGCCAATACGGCCCTTCACCATCTCGCCCGCGCACTCGACACGGGCGAGATGCAGGTCTACGAATATCAACTCTCCATACCTGAGGGCGTAAGAAACTTCGAGGCCCGCCTGGTCACGAGCGGCGCGAACGAAGTTTTGGGCATCGTCCGCGACATAACCGAGCGTAAGCGGGCGGAGGAGGAGTTGCGCCGAAGCGAGGAACGCTACCGGGCGGTGGTCGAGAACATGTCGGATATCATCACGATCTTCGAGGCCGATCACACGGTGCGATACATTAGTCCGTCGGTCGAGCGGGTGCTGGGATACAAGCCCGAAGAGTGGATCGGGACCAACAGCTTCGGTTACCTTCATCCGGAAGATGTCGAGCGGGTGAAGAGGTCGTTCGCCGAGGCACTAAAAAAGCCCGGAGTGCAGCCGCCCATAGAGATCTGCCACCGGCACGCGGACGGCTCTTGGCGTTACATGGAGGTCCTCCGCAACAATCTCCTCGACGATCCAAGCGTGAACGGCGTGGTAGTCAACTGCCGAGACGTCACCGAGCGCAAGCGGGTCGAAGAGGAGGTCAAGAGCTCTCTTTCTCTGCTTAGCGCCACGCTGGAATCGACCGCTGATGGTGTTCTCGTAGCGGACGGAAAGGGCAAGATAAGGAAGTTCAACCAGAAGTTCGCCGAAATGTGGCACATCCCCGAGCATGTCCTGGCTTCTCATGATGACTACCGGGCGCTGGAGTTCGTAATGGATCAGCTTCAGGACCCCGAAGGCTTTCTCACGAAGGTCGAGGAATTGTATGCCCGGCCGGATGAGGAAAGCTTCGACATAGTCAGGTTCAACGATGGAAGGGTCTTCGAGCGCTATTCGTTGCCTCAACGAACACTCGGAGAAGAAGGGGCCGTTGGTAGGGTGTGGAGCTTTCGCGACGTTACCGTTCGCGAAAAGGTGGAGGAAGCGCTTCGAGCGAGCGAGGCCAGCCTCACCGAGGCGCAAGAGTTGGCCCACCTGGGAAGCTGGGATACGGGCCCGCTAAAGCGCGAAATGCCCTGGATAAAGTGCGAGATGCGTTGGTCCGACGAGATGTACCGCATCTTGGGCTTTGTTACTCAAGAGTTTGCCCCGACCTTCGAATCGCTCATAGAGTCGATCCACCCCCACGACCGGGGGGACGTCGGAAAGGCCGTACGAGACTCCATGTCCAGAGGAGAAACTTCCTTTACCATCGAGCACCGCATACTCCGGCCGGACGGGGAGGTACGTTTCGTTCAGGCGCGTTTGGAGACCACCTACGGCGAAGACGGCGAGCCAGTCCGGAAGTTCGGAACGTTGCTCGACATCACCGAGCGCAAGAGGGCCGAGGAGGCGCTCCGGGAGAGCGAGGAGCGCCATCGTGCCCTGATGCGCCACGCCCCCGACGCGAT
>JADDPM010000227.1 GCA_016781885.1 Rubrobacter sp. | reverse complement strand
GGGCGGCGGAGTCCGGGGCGGCGTGGGCGACGGAGGAGGGGCTCATCGAGGAGGAGGACCTGCGTCACTTCGCGGTGACGGACGGCGACGCCGACTCTCTAGGACGGCGGGCCGTGTCAGTGGGGGCGCCCGACTGGACGAGCCCGGGACGGGTACACGCGTTGCGCGTGGCGGAGATACTCGACTCCGAGGGTGCGGAGGCTCTCGGGCTGGACCCGGGGGCGCTCGCGCTCGTCGTCTCGACCGGGGCCGAGGACCTGGGCCGGCTCGCCCTCTCCGGTCACCGGGAGCGTATACTTGCGAGAGTATGGCAAAGAGATTTCGGGGCTACGGCCGATCTCCCGGCCGCGCCGGTCGATACCGAAGAGGCCCGGGACCTCATGGTCGCTACCGCCGCGATGCAGAATTACGTAGCCGTCCGTGCCTCGCTCACAGTCTACGCCCTGCGACGGGCCCTCAAGGACGCCGGCGCTCTGGCCTTACAGGCAGCATGGAGGGTCGGGGGATTGGAGGAGCAGGATGGGCTGGTGGTGCACCGCGAGGGGCTCGCGGCGGCCGGGGCCGGGGAGGCGCTGGTGGCGGGGCGGACGGTCGCGGCCGGGACCGGCGGTATGATGAGGAGCGCGCCGCCGTTCGGGGGTTTTGAGGAGGATGGGCGGTGGACCTGGGAGGAGGCCGGTCTGCTGATGCGCCGGGCGGTTTTAGAGCCACTCGGGAACGAGTCGGGCGAGGCGGTGGGTTAGGGGCGTGGATCTGCTGATGGTGCGCGACCAGAAGAGCGGCAGGTTCGTGTACGTCGAGCAGATGGAGCGTCGGCGGGGGGAGACGCCCTGGGAGTATGCCCGGCGTAGCGCCCGACGGGAGGGCCAGATCCGGGATCACTTCGCCGGCGACACCCTGGAGGTCATAGTGGGCTGGGGCACGGGATCTGTCGAGGAATTTCTAAAATCCTACCCGGAGTACGGACCTGAAGGGACGTACGGCGAGAGCGGCTAGGAGAACGAGCCCGACCAGCGCGGGCTGAACCGCGTATCTTCGCGCCGGGGAGGTCAAAGGTTACAAGACGCGGCGGGACGGGGTAGACCTACACCCGTGAGAGCAGCAGAAGGAGGAGGAGTTGACAAGCGAGGTGCTAGACAGGTTCGTCCAGCTGATAACCACAGCCCTCGGGCTCGTGGCGGCCCTGGCCTGGAACGACGCCATCCAGAGCCTGTTCCAGCAGTTTCTCGGCGAGGCGGGAGGGGCGTTGGCCGCTAAGCTGATCTACGCGGTAATAGTCACGTTTATTATAATTTTCGCGACTATAGCGCTCAGCAGGGCCGCCGAACGGGCGAAGAAGCTTGAAGAAGAGCGGAATAAGGGCCTGCTCGGCCTCGGTCGCTCCAACAAGGAGTAGGCGCGAATCGGGGGAGCGGCGCCGCTCCCCGCTCGTTAGCCCTACTTGAAATCGTCCGGGGAGACCCGGTTCATCCAGTCCTTGAATTTGTCCACGACCTCTTCCTCGGGGGCCTCTTCCATCGCCTCCGCATCCTCAAAGATCACTCCGGCCTCTTCTATCACTGTGTCGGAGGCGTAGATAGGGGCTCCCGCCCGCACGGCTATGGCGATGGCGTCCGAAGGGCGGGAGTCCACCTCCACGATCCGCCCGCCTATCTCCACCTGGAGGGACGCGAAGAAAGTCGAGTCCTTTAGCTCCGTCACGTTGATGCGTTCTAAAGACCCGCCCATCTCCGTGACCAGGTTGAAGGCCAGGTCGTGAGTCAGGGGCCTGCTGAACTCCTGGTTTTGGAGCTTCATGAGGATAGAGCGCGCCTCCGGTTGGCCGATCCAGATCGGCAGATAGCGGTTCTCGTCCTCGACCTTGAGGATGACTATCGGGCTGGAGCTAAAGAGGTCCAGGTTGATCCCATAGACAGACATCCGGGTAAAGCCGTTAGCGCTCACTGGCTAGTACGCTCCTCTCACGCCGCCTTATGCCGGGCCAATCCCCGCGGCGGATAGCATAAATCTCTAACCGCCGATTCTACTTCGCACCCGACGCCCCTTCAATCTCCCGGAGCAGATGCTGCGCTTCACGGATCGCCTTTGGGTGTTGTACAATACCCCCAGTAACGGCCTCCGCCCCATCTGGCGGAGCACCTTACGGGCCTGTAGCTCAGCCGGTTAGAGCGCTTCTCTGATAAGGAAGAGGTCCCTGGTTCGAGTCCAGGCAGGCCCACACTCCGGCTGTCAGCAATCAGTAACAACTCAAGGCTAATGCGCCGCAATACAACGTCTTGTGCTACCGTGGCGCGCTTCGTGTTGGGTG
>JADDPM010000102.1 GCA_016781885.1 Rubrobacter sp. | reverse complement strand
ACTACTTCGCCGACTCGGGCATCATCGCCATGCTCACCGTCGCTGAGCTCGTCGGCCGCCAGGAGGACCCCCTCTCCGAGCTTCTCGCCCCCATTGACCCCTACGTCCGCTCGGGAGAGATCAACTCCGAAGTCGAAGACCAGGAAGCGGTCATGAAAAAGGTCGAGGAATACTACTCGGCACTCGACAACCCCGACATAGACTATCTCGACGGCCTCACCGTGGACTTCGGCGACTGGTGGTTCAACCTCCGTCCCTCCAACACCGAACCCCTCCTCCGCCTCAACATAGAGGCAAGCGACCGCGAAACCCTGGAGGAGCGACGCGAGGAGTTGCTCGACCTTATCAGGAGCTAGCCAGTTAAGAACCGCGTAAAGAAGCGCCCCCGCTACCCGCTTGCGGGGGCGCTTCTTGTCGTCCCGAGCCGAGCCCGGGAAGTGTTGACTAACTAACTGCCTAGAGGTTGGCTGGGCCGTCGCCGCCAGCCCTGTCGCGCCTGCGTGGGGCGTTGGGGTTGACGGTGAGGAGGTTGTGAACCTCGATTACACCTTCGACGCTGGAGGCTATCTCCCCCACGGCCTGCTTCTCCTCGTCGGAGTGGACCTGGCCCCGGATGTCGGCCACACCATCGTTGACCTCGACGTTGAGGTGCGGCACATCCGAGGTACGCGGGTCCTCGCCGACACGGGTACGGATACGGTTCTCAATCTCCTCGTGCTGCACAGGAACGTCGCCGACCTGGCCCCGATGGCTACGACCGATGAGCGGACCAGCGGAGGGGTCAGAGTACTCCCGCCCGGCCCCGGTGCTGTTCGGGTCCTCGGGCCGCTGAAAAGAGGAGGGTGCGGCCGGGTCGGACCCCGTCCCAGCCGTAGAACCAGAAGTGCTCCCGTCACCCCAGGTCTCGCCGGTGTAGGAGAGCGCATCCTCCTTGTTTCCGAAGCGGGCGACGAGGGCGCCGACCGCGAAGCCCACGACGGCGAAGAGCCCGTACTTCAGGTAACGGGAGCCCGCCGGCTCCTGAGATCCGAGAGCCTGCTTGGCGAGCCTGGCCTGTGCTTTGCCCCCCGCGAGTGCCGCCTTGCCGGCGCCCCGGGCCGCACCCTTGCCGATCTTCGCCCCTAGCGCGGTCTTCGCTGCTTTCTTTGCTGCTTTCCTGCCTGTTGGCATCTACAACCTCCCGATTTGTGGACCAAACGATTAAACCTGATACCCGCAAAGAGGCGTCGAGAAACAACCGACCGTACTCCGGCGAGAGAAGCCCGACCGGTCTTATCCTGCAACCCGGCTCCTGTTTATCATGCCCTGCAGACCCGACCCCTGCGCCCTGCCGCCCCGATGGCGCGATGCTTCTCTTCTCCCCCGGCGCTTCCGTGCAGGGTAAAACGAGCTTGCAGGAGCCTAGGTCGGGGGCAGGAGTGCCGCGAGCCCGGCCGAGGAGGTCCGGACACGTTGGACCGTGCATGCGTCGTTCGACGGCCGCGCCGGGCGCTCTAATCTCTGGGCCTCCCGGCAGGTCCCCTGCCGGAACGCAGCTTGGGGAGGAGGGTGAGCCTGCGGTAGCGCAGCCGACGTTCGTTGAGCGGCTCCTCGAACTCGGCCTCGCGGGCGTACTCGACGTTACCGGCGGACGCAGCCTCCACCAGTGCGGCGAGGTCCTCCTTCTCGCTCGGGGAGAGACCTATCTCGTCGAGGTCTCGCCTATCCTCCCGCTCGAATAGCCTCACGCGCCGGGCGAACGAGACGAAGACGCTGCACGGCTCGGGGCAGGGGATCTCCCCGTCCCCCCTGTCCATCGCGAGCGGTGTCCCCTCGTCCACGTTCCACAGGGCCTTTTTGAGGCAGACCACGTCCTCGCAGCATGCGCGGGCGGCGTTCTGCACGCCCTCGTCCGAGAGGCGTTGGATGCGCTTGTAGATACCGCTCTGGCGGGCGGCGTTCTCGCGGTAGCTCGTGACCTCCAGGCTCCCCTCGCGGTAGAGATACCAGTGGACTTGAGCCGCCGGATAGAGGTAATTCATCGCCACCGCCAGCCCGCGCGCGTCCTTCACGTGCAACTCCCAGCCGCGACGCAGGTTGGGGGAGCTTTTCAGGGGCCGGTACTCGCCCCACTCGGTGAGCTTGGAGATCTCACGCGCCTCCCGCGGCTCCTCATTAACGACTAACTTCGCGGCCCCGGCATCGTCGCGTTGGCGCAGGCTGTATCCCCCCTCTGAAGTCCGGCGGATAAGGACCTGGCCGAAGACCCGGCCCTCGGGGGCCTCGTCTATCCACGCCGCAAACGCCTCGCGGGAGGCGGCAGCAACGCTTTGCTTCGTGGAGGGTCTAGCCGGCGCTTCGGACAACCTCTGTCTCCCGTTCTGTCTCCCGGGCGCGGGCGACGATCAGGGCGGCCATCGAGGGATGGGTCCCGACCGGAGCCCCGTAGTAAATAGTCTTCTCGCCGGTCGCGGTAGCCTTTACCGTCACCTCGCCGGTGAGGCCGAGGTCTTCGGGGATGGTCTCACGGGTGTGCCAGCCCTCGGCTATAAAAACCGGGATCAGGATCACGTTCTCCGCCTCGACGTTCTCCACGACCTCCCCTATCTCCGGCTCCTGGTCGAGGAAGCCTTCGGCGACGACGTCGTAGAGACCGCGCTCCCTTATGCGTCCGGCGTTGAGGTAGATCACACCCCCCGAGCTCTTGTTCAGGTCGGTGCCGTGCCCGAGCAGGACGAGGGCCGTGCGGCCGGGGGGAACTTCTTTGTCTCTCAGAAGGTCCTCGACGCGTTCGAGGATCACGTCCGGCATACCCTCGAACGTCCCCAGAGGCCCGGCGTAGCGGATGGTCTTGCCACCTTTATTCGTCACCGGGCCGGCAAGCCCGAGCTCGCGCGGTATTACCTGCTGGGTGAAGTACCCCTCGGAGATGAACGCCGGTACCACGAAGACGTCCTCCGACTCCACGGTATCTAGGACGTGGCGCATCGAGGGCTCCTCCTTCCAGAAGCACTCGACTACCTCATCGTACTCGTCCCCGAAACGCTCCCTAATACGCGCCGCATGCTCGTAGACGGGCAGGCTGGAGTCCTCGTTCAGGTGCGACCCGTGCCCGACTATAACGAGAGCCTTCAAGCTACGAACACCTCCAGAGTATAGAAACTACTCACCGAAGAAATTCTAACTCACCGGGCCTTCAGACCGGCGAAAGGGTTCACGCATGAGATCCCCGCTACGACGGGACGCAATTCTCGCCGGACCTCCTGGCACTATACATCTCCGCTACCCAACCTCAAGCGAGTATGTTAGAACTACCTACTCAGCACGGGAGAGCTAGAAGAGAAAAGCGACGTGTCACGCATCACCATCGGCAACTTGAAGAATCACGGGCAGAATGCCCAGCCTTCAACCGCTCGCAAGTTGTACACCACTCTCGGTGCAGAGTTGCGCGAGCTTATAGAACCGGCTAATAAGCCTAACTCATGAATAAGCCTAACTCATGAGTCGTCAAGTCGACCTCGCCGAGCAAGCATCGCTGACACTGATCGCCGCCGATGCCAAGCTCTTTCGTGACCTCGTATTTAATCCTCACTTCGAGCCGATCCGCTTCATGGTAGGCCTTGCGTTCATGCCACCCTTATCGATGTTCGTATACGAGTCAGCCGAGTACGTTAAGCGAGAATACCCAACGGCCTCGGAGATTCAGGCACTACTACAGTCGCATAAAGACCTGCTTCGCAGGTCGCGGTTGCGCCTGAAGCTATTGGACGACAGCAACAAGTCTTATGAGGAAATTCTTGATAGTGCTAGGGAGCTAGTCGCCATCAACAACAGTTGGTTCCAAGATCATCGCGGAGTTCTCGCACCACTGAAGAGGCTGCTCCAACGCGATCTTGGCGTCTACTTCATGCAAAACGAGGCCTTCTGTACGACCCACGTCGGGTTCCTAAACATGGGACTTACTAAGGAGGAGCTATCCGCTTCATCGCTGTCGCTAGAAACCCTTGGACACCATATGCACGATATATCGGTAGATCTCGGCCGATACGTGGCCGCCCTTCTTCAAGGGCTGGGTATTGATGTCCATGCAGCTTACGACGCGCACGAGGTTTCGTTACCTCCTATACAGTTTCGCGACCTCAAGTCAGAGCGCTTCTACACAACTATGGCTCCTCAGGTAGCTCCGCACCAAAGCACGGTCAGCCTACTGCTGACATTGATCCTGTCACAGGTCAATACAGCCCGCATCTTCGTGCCAAAAATCGCGGTGGACAATGAAGTTGCTGCCCTCAAAATCAGACTAGTGAGCCTCTTTCATGCTGTCTCAAGCCTTCAGAAGCTCCTAGATCAACATAAAAGAACCCCCTTGCTCCACTCCGCCGCTGCGGAGCAGATTACGGATATGCTCGGTACACCGTCCGTTCGAGCCATACGCAAGAAGGGATATCAAAGACTACGCAACAACCTAGTCCACTATAAAGTGGATGAGTCCATAGCTCTACACCTCTCGCCTAACCTGCCCTTATTCGGTCTTGTAGAAGCAAATGTATCTGGAAAGTCTTTGACAGATGTCGCAAACGATGTCGAACTAGGACTCAGCCGCGTTTCCGACGTACTCCACGCACTATTACCTAAGTCGCTCACCCCCAAAGGGACGTTATGAACTCTTTGAGCCCAGGTTCGTGCCCCTTAGCTATCCACAAACTCGCGGAAGCCTTAGACGTAGAACCTAGGGATTAGTGACGTAGGCCCTTGCACAGTGATGAGGCCTCATGCTTTTCGTCAGTCTCAATCATGCTTACTCGTTCTCATGCTCTAAGTAGCACCCGCACCTCGGATGAATTGGGGTTGCTCAAAGTCTCGTAACCGACGATAATCGTTCCGTCATCCCTCCCCTTGATCTCATCTCCGAACTCACTACCATCCGATCCTTCGACCTTCTCTCCCTACCAGCTCCTGGTCGTCTCGGTGAGCTTACGCCCGAGCCCAAGACTTCCAAGTCCGGGTAGTCTCAAACTTTGGTCTACCCACACATATCCTTACCGGCGCGGGGCGGGACGCACGCGGCCGGCGAGGTACCTGGGTCCGTGCTCCAGTGAGAGCAGGAAGGCCGCCGCGACGACCGGGGTCTCGGTGGCTGTGGGTTTGAGCCTCGGATCGGAGCGGAGCAGGCCGTCGAGGTTGGTTATGGCCTGCAATCCCCGGCGCGAGTACGCGCCGCCTGACTTTATGACGCCGTGCGCGAGCCGGGAGACCTCCTCGGCCTCCTTGCTACCGGCCCTGCCCGTCACGTCGAGGTCAGGTACCTCGGCGAGGACCTCCAGGTAAGCCTGCACGAGCGCGGGCCGGGTGGCCTCGACGCGGGCTAAAGCGCCCTGGAGGGCCGGGCGGGCGAGCTCCCGGGTGACCTCGAAGTTGCGGGCGTACTCACGGGCCGTCGGGTCTCCGGGACTTCCCCTGGACGCGAAGCGCATCGCGTCGGCCAGCGTGGCGTCCCGCCCGGCGCCCATTGCGATATTGATCGCCCCGTAGAGCGCTCCCCCCGTGTGGGCCGGCCCGGCCGCCTCCAACGCCCGGGCAAAGAGCCTCGCGTCGGCGTGTGAGAGCCCGGCCAGAACTTTCCCAAGCCTCTCCCCGAGGAGCGCCGCGCGTGCCAGCGGCGCGAGGTACGCCACCACCCTCACGTCAGCGTAACCGGCGACGGCGCGGGAGCTTAGAGCAGCCTCCAACACGGTCTCCCCTATCGGACGTTCACCGGCCCCGGCGACGGCCGCCGCGAGGGCGGGGATGCCGAGGAGGCGTGTCTCGTGGGCGACCGTCCCGTCAGAGTAACGCGAGTCGGCGCCCGGCATAGGGGCGCTGTAGCCAAGAGTAAGGGCGCCCGCGGCCGCCGAGGCGACCTCCGGGGGCGAGGCAAGCGGGCCGGAAGAGGCCCCTGGCGCATCTCCCTCTGTCATACAGGCCCCTGCTAGAGCGCCTTCTCCAGGTCTTCGAGGACGGCCTTGACCTCAGGCTGGTCGCCGGGAGAGCTCTCGACCTTTTTGGCGCGTACGACGCCTTCCTTGTCTATGACGAAGTAGGCCCGCTCGGGGAAGCCCGCCTCGTGCTTGACGCCGTACTCCTCTACGACCTTTCGCTGAAAGTCAGAGAGCAGCGGGAAGTCGATGCCCCGCTCCTCGGCCCACGCCCTGTGCGACCAGGGCGAGTCGACGCTGATGCCCAGGACCGACGCGCCCTTCTCCCGGAAGCGCCCGATCTCCTCCTGCAGCTGGCTCATCTGGTCCGTGCAGACGCTCGACCAGTCGCCGGGGTAGAAGAACAGCACGACCGGTCCCTCCCGCCTCGCCTCCTCAAGCGACACCCTCTCCTGCCAGCTGTCGGTCGGCAGCGTAAACTCCGGGGCCTTCTCTCCAACGTCCGCGGCCACTCAAGAACCTCCTAACCTAGATCCAGCACATCGGCATTCTACCTTCCCCCGGCGGGTAGAATTACGCTTCGACGGATAAGAGGCAGAGAGAGGACGAGTTGGAGAACGAGACGAGAGAGGGACTTTGACCGAAGTACACACCCTGATCCCCGAAGACGCCTTCGATAAGGACCTTCCGGAGGGTACCCTAGGCGCCGAAGAGGAGCTGTGGCTCGCTGACCCCGAGTCGCTGAAGCTGGCCGGGGGGGCGCAGAAGATACTGGCCGGTGCCCCCGAGGGCCACTATACGGGGGAGTTAATAGACTGCGAGATCGAGTCGAACGCCGGCGTCCACGCAGAGCCCGAGGGCGTCCTCAAAGACCTCGTATTGAGGCGGCGCTACCTGCTCGACGAGGCCGAGCGGCTGGGGCGCGTTCTCGGCACTAGCGGGACTCATCCCATAGGGGACTGGCGCGAGCAGGAGATCATAGACCAGCCCCACTACAGGCGGCTCGAAGAGAAGCTCGGCTGGCTCATAAAGCGAAACAACACCTTCGCGCTGCACACCCACTACGCCGTCAAGGGTAGAGAGAAGGTGATCTACCTTTATAACCGGCTCCGGGAGTACGTGCCGCACATGCTGGCGCTGTCGGTCAACTCGCCGTTCTGGCAGGGAGAGATCACGGACATGCAGTCGTCGCGCGTCTTGATCTTCTCGCGCTCCATCCATCGCGCCGGCATCCCTGACCCGCTCCTTTCGTGGGAGGAATATACGGATTACGTGCACTTTGCCTACCGCTCCGGCTCGATACACAAGCTAGGGGAGATCTGGTGGGACGTACGTCCCGCCCCCCAGCTAGGCACCGTCGAGCTCCGTGCCTGCGACGCCCAGACGGCCCCCTGGCGCACCGGAGCCATCATCACCCTGACCGCCGCTCTATGCGAGACCCTCGCAGAGGAGTACGAGTCTGGTGAGAGGCGGCCCATCCGCCCGACCCGCGAGATCGAGGAGAACAAGTGGAGCGCCCAACGCTTCGGCATGACTGGAAACTTCGTCGACCACGATTCGCATGAGAGCGTCGCTACCCGCAAGGTGTTGAGTCACTGGCTGGAAGACCTGGAATCACGCACCAAACGCGACCTCTCGGCGGTGGCGCGCATCCTTGACGAGCCGACCGGCGCGGACCGCCAGCTAGAGGTCTACCGGGAGACGAACTCTATATATGAGGTCGTCCGCGACGTCGCCGAGCGGACGAAGTCCCCTGTCGAGGGTTGATCTCGCTACGAGGTGCTCACCTCGAGGATGCCGACGTCGAGGATCAAGGTCCCCGGCCCTTCGGCCGCGACGGGACAAAGATCTCCGTCCCCGGCTGTAGCTCGTCCACTATCGCCAGCG
>JADDPM010000226.1 GCA_016781885.1 Rubrobacter sp. | reverse complement strand
TTTGGACCAGTCGATCATGCGTTTGTACCGCGTGCGCTCGACACGGCATCTAGTAGGTCTTGAGTAAGAAAGGCGCAGGAGGCGGCAATCGTATCTCCGGATTCCAGCGGGGCCGCCGCCCGCGCCGCCATCTGGCACCCGACCCTAGACGGCTCGGAGAAAAGGTCCCGCAAAAAGGAGTGCGCCTCCTCGGTCACTTGGGCCGATATCTCCTCGTCTAGGAGCACACCGGTGCCTTCGGCCAGCACTTCGATGGGTACCGCCCTGAGGATGCGCAAGACATCAAGAGCGTCCTTATCATCTCTGCGTCCAGGACTGTCTACCCTCTCGGAGATTTTGTGGAGCTTCGCCACGAGTAAGGCGGAGGGACCGGCGACGGCCACATCGAAGACCCTGGCGTCTTCATCCGCCAAGGACTCTATTCTTTTGCGCTGTTGATCGACGAGCGTCGCTTCAAGCCCGCGCGCTTTGCGGGCGGCCTTGTTGCCGTGCGGTCCGAGTCGCGCGCCGCGGCGTCCAGGACCCTCAACGGCCTCCGGCACCATGGGATCGATCTTTACCTCGACAGGCCTACCCTCCAGCGGTCGGCTCTTGATCCAGGTCCCGACGTGTTCGGGATCGGCTACGAAACCCGCTTCCCGCAAGGCTTCTGCCAACTTCGGGTCGTCCCGGAGTCTGCCGGGGTCGAGCGCGACATCGCCGTCGGTCGTGTAGGGCGCCACCGCGAGGTCGGCGTCGCCGGTGTGCAGGTAGATGGCCTGGGCGCCCACTAGCACCACGGCTTCCCTTTGGTCGCCGAGCGCTTCGAGCGCGTCGAGCAGCACCTTGCGGGCGAGGGCGTATTCGGGTTCAGGAGCTCCAGGCAACCTCGTTCCTCTCCATCCAGTCCATAAGCTCTTCCGCCTCGCTGGGACCACGCCCCGGGCTGGTGAGTAGGTCCGCGACGTTCTGGCTGAGCGCCACGTAGGAGATCCCCTCGTGCTCCCGACCGCGCTCGTACACGACGGGGTCGAACGGCTCGGCCAGGATCACGTTCGCCCCGGCCTCGGCAGGGCGCAGGCCAAGGCGCTCTGCTGCTTTCTCTGCGTCGTCCACGAAGATGACGGCCAGGCGAGGGGAGGCCACGGGCGCGACGCTCACCGAGCCGAGCGAGCCGGTCACGGCGTAGCGGAGGCTGGAGTCGGGTAGCTTACGGAGGAGCGAGCCGAGGCCCCGCGGGTCCAGGTAGGTTTGTGTGCGGTTGCTACCCAGCAACGAATAGTCTTCCGTCCATCGGCGGATCAGGGCTCTGCGATCGACTTCGGTTACCGGTCCCCTGATCTCTCGCCGGATCAGGTCTTCTCTCTCCAGCAAGGTCAGGATTCTCGACGCGTAACCCGGGTCTATCTCGGCCCTCTCCGCCAACTCCCTGACCCCGATGGGCGTCGGGAAGTCGCAGAGAGTGCGCACCACCCGCCCGGCCTTCGCCCCCTTGAGCGTCCGCGCCGGCCGCTCTTCGCGCCTCGGGTCGCGTGAGGCCCCCGTCGTTTGCACGAAGAGGCCGGGGCGGTCCGCGACGACGCGAGTATTACCTGTCAAATCAACATAACAGATGCCGCGCTCCTCCAGGCGCTCGCGTACCCGCGAACTCAAGTAGGGCGCAACGAGTAAAGGTAGCGCCTCTCCTCGGCTATCAAGGCGACCGTACGCCAAGAGGCGGTCGGCAATCTTGGGCACGTCCCTCGGCTCGACCCGGTTCCTGGCTTCCAAGACGAAGTCTCCGCAAGATCCGTCAGGAGCACAGAGCCGGAGCAGGGCATCTGGACGCCGATCGGTCCCAACTGGCTCGAGCTCGACTTCTTTGCTCCAAGACTTGGGTAAGCGGAGGACCAACTCGTGGAGGGCCCCGGATACCATCCTGTTGTCTAAATCGGCTGTGTTGCGCATTCTGTGCAACAGTATACTTTGAGGCAACAATCTTGTCCACGCCTCTCCGTGCAGCTCACGTCATGCTGGGCGGTCAGCGGTTCGTGTCAACGAACCAGCGCCAAGCCAGGTCCACAGGTCGCACGACCGAAGACACTCGCTCTGCCGAAATCTTGTGCGCCCGGTCATCCTGAGGTCTCATCTTCTCCGACTATGCCAGCTACCCAGTTCACGAAAAGGTACGACGGGTGTCGGAGACTGCACGATGAAGGGGGATTGGAGCTCGTGGTCGACCACCACAAGCGGCTCGACTCTCCACCGCTTCTTAGCCAACGGCCCCGGTATCCCCAGCCATCCGAGCGTGAGGGACAGGTTGTCACGCAGCCACGCGGTTCTCTCCAGGTGTTTGTCCACCGCCGCGCGTCTCCTGCCTCGCGTTTGAAAGGTGTTTTCCAGTTCGTTGGCCAGCTCCGCCGGGTTG
>JADDPM010000024.1:16121-19950 GCA_016781885.1 Rubrobacter sp. | reverse complement strand
AGGAGTACGTGCGCGACGTAGAGAGTTGGGAGCCCCGAAGCGAGGAGCGCCAGCGCCGCCACCAGCAGCGCCGCGACGAAGGACCGCCGGACCCCGAACCGGTAAGTTATCGGGGCGGCGAGCAGCGCGCCCGCGAGGTAGCCTGCGGCGTTCGCCGTGTTGATTCCGCCCGCTAAAGCATAGGACCATCCGAGGTCGTCTCGCATCGCCGGGAGCAAGAGCGCGTAGGCGAAGCGCACCAGCCCCAGCGTAACCGCCGGTCCCAGCGAGAGCGCCAGCGTGATCCAAACTACACTCACGGGCCGTGTCTCCCGCTCTCCGGTCCCGTCCGGATCTGTAGTTGGTGCTCGAGTCACTAGAGCGCTATCCTCCTGGCCTGCGCCGATCCCGCCTCCGCGTTCACGAAGTAGGGTACAAGAGTGAGCCCCCTCGTACCGTTGGTCCGGGTTTTCGCGGATGCGGGGCGTGGGTATATTGCCGGGAACATGACACGGGGACGGGGAACCTCGCCGGGGAGAGGAGAGAGATGGCTGCTAACGGCAACGAGACCATCTTTACGATGGAGGCGACGCCGATCAAGTATGGTCCCGGGGCCTCCGAGGAGGTCGGCTGGGAGCTCAAGCGGATGAGGGTCGGGCGGGTGATGCTCGTGACCGACCCGAGGCTCGTAGAGGCCGGGATAGCGCCCCGCATCCGGGAGCTAATCGAGGCCGAGGGGATCGAGGTCGAGGTCTGGGACAACTCGCGGGTCGAGCCGTCGGCGGACTCCTTCCAGGAGGCGGCGGACTTCGCGGTCGAGGGGAACTTCGACGGGTTCGTGGCGGTAGGAGGTGGGTCGAGCATAGACACGGCGAAGGTCTCCGACCTCATCTCTACGCATGGTGGCGAGATCATGGAATACGTCAACCCACCTGTCGGCGGTGGCAAGAAGCCCCCCTCGCCGCTGAAGCCGCTTCTGGCGGTCCCGACTACGGCCGGCAGCGGTTCGGAGGCGACCACGGTCGCGATCCTGGACATCCCCGATCAGAGGGTCAAGACCGGGATCTCGCACACTTACCTGAGGCCCCACCGGGCCGTCGTCGACCCCCTGCTCACGGCGAGTATGCCGTCCGCGGTGACCTCCTCCTGCGGCCTGGACGTAGTCTGTCACGCCGCCGAGTCCTACATCTCCAAGCCCTATGACCAGCGGCCCAAGCCGAAGAGCCCGGACGACCGGCCGCCGTATCAGGGGGCGAACCCGGTCGCGGACATCTGGAGCGCGAAGGCTCTGGAGTACGGCGGCAAGTACCTGAGGCGCGCCGTGGAGGACAGCGAGGACGTCGAGGCCCGGGGGGCGATGATGCTCGGGGCCTCGCTCGCGGGGGTGGGCTTCGGAACGGCCGGGGTCCACATCCCGCACTCCTGCGCATACCCCATAGCGGGCCTCAAGCACGAGTACCAGCCGCCCGGCTACCCCAAGGACCACCCCTTCGTGCCGCACGGATGGTCGGTGATCGTCACGGCGCCGGCCTCGTTCCGGTTCACCTACGATGCCCAGCCCGAGCGACACCGCTACGTCGCTGAACTGCTCTCCGGCGAGAGGATAGAGAAGGCAGACGAGAACACGCTGCCGGAGATCATTATCCAGCTCATGAAGGACGTCGGAGCGCCTAGAGGGGTGCGGGAGCTCGGCTACGACGAGGGGGAGGTAGACCAGCTGGTGGACGGGGCTATGAAGCAGCAGCGACTCCTGGTGGGAGCGCCGAAAGAGGTTACGGAGGAAGACCTCGCGAACATCCTGCGCGAATCGATGGAGAACTGGTAGGAGAGCTGCAAGCTACCGACGATCAGCAGGGTTTGCGCACTACGCAACGTAAATATAGGACGTGAGGCTGGACCACCCGCCGAGGATGAGCAAGGTCGTTGTCCCGTGGCGCCTGAGCAGTTCAAGAGAAAGGGGATGAGAATGGCCGACGATCTGAGGCTGTACATGATGAACTGCGGGAGCTTGAAGACGCAGGTGCAGTACATAAAGATGAACCAGGGGCTCGGGGACCCGTACGAGATACCTGTTCTGTATTTCCTGATCACGCATCCCACGGGTGACGCCCTCTACGATGGCGGTAACGCTCTGGAGGTAGCCCAGGACGCGCTTATAGCTAGATAGCCAACCGGCCGGCCAATCAAAGGGGACCGGAATTATCGCGCAGGCGTACCATTTATCCTCCAGGACGACGCCCGCGGGCCATCCTAGAAACTCGCAGAGCTTTAGCCTATACTACTAAGATACTGAGTTTTACGGTACGAGTCCGACCGTTACGGGTTATGATGCTTTTAGGTGAAGATGGAGGGCGGGATGGTATCTCCTAATATGCCGATATGGGCGTTTTCCTGGCCCTGAGTTGGCCCTGAACTTGTTCCTCGCCGCCCACGAACCGGTGAGGGTGAGAGAGAAGCATGTTTACGTGTGGTGGGCTTACATCAAGGATGTTCGTCTGCTTAAAACATCTATTTGTGCTGGAGGACCTGGCTCATGCATGATGGTGATACCCTTCACGAGAAGGACGGCAAGGCCAACTTCGATCTGATCTATAACCTGGAAGACCCCAGGGAGTACTTCAATGTACTGCAAGAGTTTGGCTACTCTATCCCTCAGCACGGTCAACGTCTCTTCTCCGCCCTTTTAGAGGCGCGCCGCGAGAAGGTTGGCGAGAGACCACTGCGTGTCGTGGATATCTGCTGCTCTTATGGGGTAAATGCCGCCCTCCTCAAGTACGAGACGACTCTCGACGACCTCTACGCTCGCTACGGCTCCGAGGAGCTGTCCTCTCTCTCCAGCGAGGAGCTTGCGGAGGCTGATGCTGCTTTCTATCGGGAGCGCCGGAGGGAGAAGGCACTCGAGGTCGTCGGCTTGGACGTGGCCCGTAATGCAATCTCCTACGGGATTAGCTCCGAGATACTCGACGCGGGATTTGCCGAGAATCTGGAGGAGGACGAGCCGTCGGATGCGCTGTGTCGAGCCGTCTCCGGTGCGGATCTCCTCTCCGTAACGGGTGGTGTAGGGTATATCTCCGAGCGTACCTTCGAGCGTCTGCTCGACTGCGCTTTGGGGGAGCGGACCCCGTGGGTCGCCACCTTCGCGCTGCGCTGGGTCTCTTACGAAGAGATCTCCGAAGCCCTCTCGGCCTACGGGCTCATCACCGAGAAACTCGAAGGCCACACCTTCACTCAGCGGCGCTTCACCGGCGACGAGGAGCGCGAGTACGTCCTGGAGGAGCTAGAGAAGATGGGTGTGGAGACCGCCGGCAAGGAGGACGAGGGCTGGTACCAAGCCAACTTCTACCTCTCCCGCCCCGCTGACGAAGCGAAGGTCCCGGTGAAGAAGTTGCTCGGTCTTTAGCAGTCAGCTTTCAGCCACTACCAGTAGTTTGTGGGAAGCGGAAACGATCAGGGGAGTGGACCGGATTGACCGACGCGCACGGGCGTTTAGGACAATACAACCACTTCAGGAGGCAGCGTAGTGAGTCGTCCTACCTTGCACAAACGTATCAGTAACTCTATACCAAAGACAGGAGATAGCTATGCAGCGCAGCACCGACAGGTTTCAGGTCGTCGAGCAGAAGATTGGTTCAGGCCGCTGCGTCGTGCTCGACGGTGCCACGGGGACCGAGCTCCCCAGGGGGAGCTCGGTCAACGGCTCGGCGGGCGAACGGCTGTGGGGCGCGGACGCGCTGGCGAACAGCCCGGACTCGGTGCTCTCGGTGCATCGCCGCTACGCAAAGGTCGGCTGCGACGTCATCTCGACGGACACCTGGGGACTACCCAACGCGCTGCATGATAGTTCCAAGCT
>JADDPM010000024.1:0-16100 GCA_016781885.1 Rubrobacter sp. | reverse complement strand
TCACTGGATGGATCTCGCGCGACGCGGGATCGGGCTAGCACGTCGGGCGGCGTCCGATGCCGGGCGTGCCGATGAGTGCGCCGTCGCGTTCAGCCTGAGCGGCGACATCGACACCCCCGAGGGCCAGGAGACGATCCGTCTCCTGGCCCGTATGTTCGAGGAGGAGTCCCCTGATCTCATCCTCGTCGAGACGCTCTCGCTCGTGCGCCCCTCGACCTACGAGACGGTCGAGCGGCTGCTGGAGACAGGGCTGCCGATCTGGCTGAGCTTCCGCCGGTGCCCCCACGGCTTGTGCGGGGTCTTCGGCGAGCACTGGGGTGGTCCTGAGGGTGACTCTTTCGGCCGGGCCGCCCACCGATTCGAGGAGATGGGCGTCGGGGCGCTGCTCATAAACTGCATCCCGCCGGACCACGTGAGCGGGATGCTGCCCTGGCTCAGGGACTTTACCGACCTCCCGCTCGGCGTCTACCCCAACCTCGGGTACCTTTCGCAATCCGGATGGTTGTCCGACGCTGGTGTAGGCGGTCCCGAGTACGCGGAGATGGCGCTGCGCTGGAGAGAGGAGGGGGCGCAGATCGTCGGCGGCTGCTGCGGCGTCGGTCCCGAGCACGTCGAGGCCGCGCGGGAGGCGCTTGCCGACACCGAGCCCGGAGATGATCGCCGGTCGGAAGATCCGCTGGAGCTGGATAGCGCCTTGACAGTAGAGGCGCTAGTCTCCCGGCCGGTGCCTCGCTGGACCGACGCGCGGGGACACCGCCTCTTCCCGCTCGAGTTTCCCGACATCGTCTGCGAGCCAGGGGTGTTCGTCCCCACCCAGGGTAGCTTCTTTGTGTGGCGTCACCTCTTCAAGGAGGGCGTCGGCGCCGACCGGCGTTGCCTGGACGTTGGTTGCGGCACCGGCCTTCTGACGGTGCAGCTTGCTTTCAACGGGGCCACGCACGTACACGCGATCGACCTCGAGGAGCGCGCTGTCGCCAACACACAGGCGAGTGCCTTCCGCAACGGGGTCGCCGATCGGGTGACGGGGGAGAGCGTCGACCTCTACCCGTGGATCCCCGAGGAGCGCTACGAGGTGATCGTGGCGAGCCTGTACCAGATGCCGGTAGACCCGCTTGAGCAGGGCGTGACTCACCGTCCGCGCGACTACTGGGGCCGCAACCTTCTCGACCACCTCATCCGCAAGCTGCCAGAGGCTCTCGCGCCCGGCGGCGTAGCCTACCTCCTGCAGCTGTCTATCCTCGGCCAACAACGGACCGCGGAGCTCCTCGACGAGCTGGGCTTCGCGGCGCGCGTCGCCGACTTCGGCTTCTTCCGGTTCACCGAGCCGTTTCGCGAGCAGCGGGAGCAGATCCTGCGCGTGGAGGCGTTCTCCGACGCTTACCACCTCACGTTCGCCGACGAGGAGGTAATGGTGGCCTACCTGCTCGAGGTCACGCACAAGCAACCTAGTTAGGAGTCCGCTGCGAGCCGATGAGCACCGGACGCCGTCCTCGACGCGGCGCTGGCCAACGATCCCGTAAGCTGGTAGCTTCTGCGCTGTGACGCCAGGCGGTTCCGACTCTCCGGCGGGTTCGCGGTTGCCCCTGTTGCCGGCGAAGAGGGGTAAGACCGGCAAAAGCCGATAACTATAGCTTGCGGCTATCTCACGCCGTCGCGAAGCGCCCCACGGTTTGCTTGGGGCGGACGTCGCCGAGGTACTCGGCGAAGATGCGGTAGTAGGCGACCTCCTCGCGGGTGCGCAGAGGGGGCTCGACCTCCTGGTTCTCACGCTCGAACTCCTCTTCGGTGACGCTCTCCTCCATCTTCTGCTTGAGGACCGTAACGGCGCCAGAGCCGTCGCCGAACTGGGCCTTCTTACGCCAGAGGAAGTCGTCGGGGAGCCAGCCGTCGAAGGCCTGGCGGAGGAGGCGCTTCTCGGGCTGACCCTTGCCGGCGAGCTTCCATCCCGCGGGGAGGGAGAGACCTAGCTCGATCATGCCCAGCTCCAGGAACGGGACCCGGGCTTCGAGGCCGTGAGCCATCGTCACCCGATCTCCGCGCTGGAGGTTCAGGTTGTGCAGGCCCTCTATGCTGCGAATTAGCTCGGCGTGAAGGTCCTCTTCGGTCTCGAAGTCTTCGAGGTACTCATAGCCCGCGAAGATCTCATCCGCGCCCTCGCCGGTCAGGACGACCTTGACGCGCCTCGCCGCAAACTCCGCGAGGATATAGTTGGGCACCGCGCTCCTCACGAGCGACGGGTCGAAGTTCTCGATGGCCCGCACGACCTCCGGCAAGACCTCCAGGGCTTCCTCTGCCGTGTAGATTTTCTCGTAATGCTCGGTGCCGAGGTGCTCGGCGACGGCCCGGGCAGCCAGGAGATCCGGGGAGTCTTCGAGCCCCACCGCGAAGGTCTTGAGCCTCTCGCCGCGCTTCTCGTACCAGCGGGCGGCGATGGCGGCTATGAGGCTTGAGTCGAGGCCGCCGGAGAGGAAGACGCCGACCGGCACGTCGCCCATCATCTGGCCCTCGACGGTCTTTACAAGCTGCTCCCGGACCCTCGCCAGGATCTTCTCGGGGATCTCGGCGCCGGGTTCTGAGGGACCGTCGAACTTCTCCAGCTTCTCCGGGTTGCGGGGTACGGCGGCGGAGAAGCGCACGAGGCCGCTCTCGGGGGTCCAGTAGTGGCCGGGGGGGAAGAGCTCGGCGACCGGCAGCCAGTCCTCGTCGTAGGCTCCGAGCTCGGAGGCGAACCGGATCCGGCCATCCCGGCAGGCCCAATAGAGGGGCTTGATGCCTACAGGGTCGCGGGCGGCGACGAAGCGTCCGTCCTCACCGGCCATAATGAAGGCATACATGCCGTGTAGCTCGGAGAAGGCGTCCGGGCCCTTTTCGTTGAAGAGGTGCAGAGCCACTTCGTTATCCGAGCGGGTGCGGAAACGGACGTCCGGGAAGGTCTCGCGCAGCTCTTCGTGGTTGTAGACCTCACCGTTCCCCACCATGAACAGGTCGCCTGACTCGGTCACGAGCGGCTGCTTGCCGCCCTCCACGTCCACTATGGAGAGTCGCCGGTGCCCGAGCCAGTTGCCCGCGACCTCGACATCCCCCTCGCCATCCGGACCCCGGTGTGTAAGACGCCCCAACATGCGCTCCGCAACATCGGGTTCGACGCCACCGTAGCTACCGACGATTCCGCACACCTGGCCTCATGCTCCTCTCGATTGTCCGGGCTGCTGCAACCATCTTTATAAAAAGATCCGGGCGACCCACGGTCGCCCTCTCCGCTTGTTCCACTCATGCAACTTGCGAAGCATATATTGCCTGTGATAATGGGTTTTGTCAATCGTGAGCTGCTCGAGGAGAACGAGCAGCTCGCGGATCTCTTCGGCGAGATCTCCCCGCTCCTCGCCACCGAGCAGATGCAGCAGCTCAACCTGGAGGTCGTCGAGACGTTCCTGCGCGACAACGGCTTCATCGGCTAGGAAAAGATAAGCTTCATCGGTTAGGAAAAGATAATCGAGGGAGCGGGAGCGATCTCGCTCCCTCGGCTTAAGCTGCGTACTCGTAGCCCAGGGGCACAAACACGGTAAACTTACCTCAGTCCGTCTCGTCAGGAACCAGAGGGGAGTTTGCAAACGTGCTAGATCTGGATACCTCTCCGACCCGGAAGCTCCGCGCCGCTCTCGACGGCAGGCTAGACGGGTACCTGCGCACCGACCCGGCCGCCCGTGCTTTGTGGTCCACGGACGCCTCGATATACCTCAGGAGGCCGGTCGCCGTCGCCGTCGTCCGCTCCGAGGAGGATATTCGCAGGACCATCGACGCGGCCCGCGAGATAGGCCTCTCCATCACCCCGCGCGGCACCGGAACGTCTCTGGCCGGACAGGCCACCGCACCCGGCATCGCCCTCGACACCACCCTGATGCAGGAGATCTCCGAGGTAGACCTGGAGAACGGGACATGCTCCGTGGAACCGGGCGTTATACAGGGGGAGCTAAACGCCCGTGTCGAGCCGCACGGCCTGGTCTTTGGAGCGGACACCTCGACCTCGGATGTGGCTACGTTGGGCGGTATGATCGGCAACAACTCCGCCGGGATGCGCTCGCTCGTCTTCGGGACGACGGCGGACCAGGTCCTCTCCCTGCGCTGCGTTTTAGCGACCGGCGAGACCGTAGAGTTAAAGCCTCTTTCGAGGAGCGAGGCCGAGAGGCGTGCCCGGGGCGACGGCGCGGAGGTCCGGCTCTTGCAGAACGCCCTGCAAGTTGGTGAGCGGTACGCCGACGAGATAAAGCGCCGCTACCCGAAGCTGATCCGTCGCGTCTCCGGTTACGGTCTCGACACCCTCATTGACCCCGATACCCTCGACCTCAACAGGCTCGTGTGCGGATCGGAGGGCACGCTCGCCGTCATAACCCGGGCAGAGCTCCGGCTGCAACATCTCCCGCCCCAGCGCGCGCTCGCCTCGTTCCAGTTCGACTCTTTGGCCGCCTCCGCCCGCGCCACGGTAGAGCTTCTGGAGGAGGACCCGTCGGCCATCGAGCTCCTCGACGACGTGGCGATAGGACGCGCCCGCGGCGCGCCCGCCTACAAGGGCTCGACCCGTTTCGTACAGGGAGAGCCGAAGGCCGTGTTGCTTGTCGAGTGGAGCGGGACTCAGGAAGAGCTGGACGAGCGCTTCGGCAAGCTCGACGAGCTGGCGGATAGGGTTGGGGCGTCGGTCGCGGTACCCCTGCGGACGAACGATCAGATGACCCAGACGGTCAAGCTGCGGAAATCAATCTTGCCGCTGCTTCTGGGGACGGCGGAGAAAGACAAGCCGGTCGCGTTCGTCGAGGACGCGGCGGTGCCGCCGGACCGGCTGGAGGAGTTCGTGACACGGTTCGAGGAGATCGTGGAGGAGAACGACACGTGGGCCTGCTTCTACGGCCACGCGAGCGTTGGCACCCTGCACGTCCGACCGGCGCTGGACACGAGCGACCCCGAGGGTGTGGCCCGGATGCGGCGTATCGCCGAGGAGGTCGCGGGGCTCGTGGACGAGCTTGGCGGGTCCGTCTCCGGGGAGCATGGTGATGGGCTCTCTCGCTCGGAGTTCCTGGAGCAGATGTACGGGCCGGAGATCGTGCGCGCCTTCGGCGAGGTGAAGAGGGCGTGGGACCCGAAAGGGATGATGAACCCCGGCGTGATTGTGAACCCGTCGCCGATGGACGAGCAGCTCCGCATCGGGCCGGGCCGCAAACGGCTACCCCTGGGGACTAACCTGGACTTCACGGATCAGGGCGGCTTCGCGGCGGCGGTGGAGCTCTGCAACGGCTCGGGCTTCTGCCGCAAGAAGAACACGGGGACGATGTGCCCCTCGTTCATGGTCACCCTGGACGAGCAGGACTCGACGCGGGCGCGGGCGAACATGCTCCGCTCGATCCTCGAAGGCACCCTGCCGCCCGAGGAGTTGACCGGCGAGAAGATGAAGGAGGTCATGAACCTCTGCGTCGGCTGCAAGGCGTGCAAGAGCGAGTGCCCCTCGCAGGTGGACGTCGCGAGCATGAAGATCGAGGTCCTCTCGCAGATGGGCCAGAGGCACGGCTTCTCGCTGCGACAAAAGATCACCGGGCACATCCGCCTCCAACTCGCCCTCGCCTCCCTCGCCCCGTCGCTGTTCAACGCCGTCGCGGATACCCGCCTCGCCCGCTATGCCGCCTCTCTCATCGGGATAGATCCCCGCCGCAATCTACCGAAGGTCACGAAGAAGGTCTTCTCGAAGCGCTTTCCCGGTCTGCCGCAGGGAGAGGGACCGGTCGAGGTGGCACTGTTCAACGATACGTGGACCGAGTACCAGTGGCCGGAGATCGGAGTGGGGGCGGTCCGCCTCTTCGCCGCGGCAGGCGCGAAGGTCCATCTGCCCGAGGTGGTCTGCTGTGGGCGGCCGATGCTCTCCGAGGGGCTCGTGGACGCCGCCCGTGAGAACGCGAAAAGCAACCTCGACCTCCTGACGCCGCTGGTGGAGCGCGGGATACCGTTAGTCGGCCTGGAGCCGAGCTGTATCCTCACGATGCGCGACGACTACAGAAAGCTGCTGCCTAATGACCAGCGCGTGGAGAAGCTAGCCGAAGCGACGCGCCTCTTCGAGGAGGCGCTGCTGGAGCTAGACGCGGAGCTGCCGCTGCGGGGCGGCTCGCCGGTGTTGTTGCACGGTCACTGCCACCAGAAGGCGCTCGTCGGCACCGGGCCTACCGAAAAAGTGCTCGCGCTCGCGCCGGGGACGGAGGTGACGGTCGTGGACTCGGGGTGTTGCGGGATGGCGGGGCTCTTCGGGTACGAGAAGGAGAAGTACGAGGTCTCGATAAAGATGGGGGAGAGGCGGCTCTTCCCGGCGGTCAGGGAGGCGGACGAGAGCGTCGTGATCGCCCCGGGGACCTCTTGCCGCGAGCAGATCCAGGGTGGCACCGGACGCCGCGGCCAGCACCCAGCCGAGTACCTGGCGAACCGCCTCGACGGCTCCTCCTAGCGTTTGAGCGATACAAAGTCGCCTCTATGGTTCGCGTTCCGCGAAGAGCGACTGTTGGTGTATCTTGGGGAGCAGATTGGGGTCCCGGAGGCGGGTTCTCTAGAGAACCTCGGGCTGAGCAACGCTTTCGAGCTGGAGATAGGGGTTATGGAGGGGCGGCGGTGCTTCGCCGTGGACCTACCACCGAATGTGGAGCCGCCGGAGGGGACGGCGTTCCGGGACCTGCGGGGATTATGGGGCATCGGTGAGGCTTTCTTCTTGATGGCGGGGCGGGCGAAGCAGATCGTGGAGTGGCACAGGACGCACCGGTTCTGCGGCAGGGACGGGACGGAGACTGTGCCAGGTCCGACGGAACTCGCGAAGCAGTGCCCACGGTGCGGCCTGGTCTTCTACCCGCGCTTGAGCCCGGCGGTGATCGTGCTGGTCGGGCGTGGAGACGAGGTCTTACTGGCCCGCTCGCCGGGCTTTCCGCCGGGGATGTACAGTGTGCTCGCGGGCTTCGTGGAGCCGGGAGAATCCATCGAGGAGACCATAAAGCGGGAGATACGCGAGGAGGTCGGGGTCGAGGTGGGGAACCTCAGGTACTTCGGGAGCCAGCCGTGGCCGTTCCCGAACTCGCTTATGATCGGTTTCGTCGCGGATTACGCAGGCGGCGAGCTAAAGGCCGATCCGGCGGAGATTGAGACCGCCAGCTGGTACCCGGTCGACGACCTGCCGGAGCTTCCGCCAAGGGTAAGCATCGCGCGGAGGATGATCGAGGATTTCGTAGCCGGGCATCGCGGCGAGCTGAAGACTCTCAAGACCATCGAAGCGCCGGAGTAAGGGACGGGGGTGTGGCGCGAGCAGCGACACGCTTTGGGAGGACGCCGTAGACTACTCGCGGGCGGTGCGCGTCGGACTGCTCGTCTACCATAGGGGGCACGGGGGACTCGTACGCGCAGGCGAAGCAGGCCTTGAGGAACGTCGAGGCGGCGCTACGAGGGTTAGGATCGGGGCACTATACAGGGGTTCGTTATCAGGTATCCCGTCTTTGCCTGAGAGCTAGTCCCGTGGCCCTGGCGACCGGTCAGTCGACACGCCTCTCGACGTGATAGTATCGAGGAGGGGTGGCCGCGTCGAAGCCCTTTGGTCTCCCGGAGCGTCCCGCGCCGCTGGCGGCGGTCACGCCGTTAGAGTACTGCGTGCGGGGGGCTGCTCACTACCACGAGCGCCGAGCTGCGGTTGCAAGCGCGTTTAAAGCACACGGTACGCAAAGATCTGGACCTTGAGGTCTGGGTTTTCGAAGCGCAGGTGAGCGAAGGGGGCGCTTACGTCGATCAGCTGCCACCGCTCCTCCCTTTCGAGGGCTTCTTGCTTCTCTTTGAAGCCCCCCTCCAGGTAAACGTCGGTGCGGACGCTGAGGATCATATAACCACCGGGCTTGGTCACCCTGATCAGGTCATCGAACGATTCGGGCGGGGCGTGGCCCGCGGCGAAGACGCCCGTGGAGACGACCGCGCCGAAGGCGTCGTCGGAGAAGTCTAGCCGTCCACCGAGCTCCATCTGGCGCAGCTCCCTGTATGCGCCCTTCCTGCGGGCAAGCTCCAACATCTTGGGCGAGACGTCTATCCCCACGATGTCTCTATATCCGAGGAGCGCGAGGATCTCGCCGGTTATACCGGTCCCCGCCCCGGCGTCGAGCACCGTCCCGACTTCGGGTTTTACGTAACGGCCGAACAACCCGGATGCGACGGCAGGCGTGATATACCCCCAGCTCGCCACGCTGCGCTCGTAGTCCTCCGCCCAGCTGTCGTAAAGCTCTGCGGACTCCCGACTATCCCTGGCTTCGAACACAGGCTGCAAGCTATGCGAACTTTGCGGCCCCTCATCCCTGTCGGTTCCGTTCAAACCATGCCTCCCATGCGCTTGAGGTCTCGCCCGAACGCGCCGCCAACGGTGCCCAAGCATCCCTTACATTTACCCTTACGCATCCTATATTACTGCGCTGGTCCCCGCAACTGCCGAAGCAAAGATGCGGCGAGCGCGGTACTCAATCGATATGCTACGGCGGAAGCGAGAAACATAACCCCTGCGCGGCGAACCCCCGCACAACATCTCGCACGCTCCTCCCATACACTCCATAGAATGACAAGGAGGCTACATAGATGGATAACCGACGCGTAGAACCCGGTCCGGGGCAGGAGTCCGTCTGGGATTACCCTCGCCCGCCGAGACTGGAGGATTCGGAGAAGCGTACGAAGATCGTCTTCGGCGGGGTAACGCTCGCATACACGATGCGCGCCAAAAGGGTCCTGGAGACGAGCCACCCTCCGGTCTATTACATACCGCCGGAGGACATCCGAATGGAGCACCTGAAGCTCGCGGAGGGCAGGTCCTTCTGCGAGTGGAAGGGTGTGGCGCGCTACTACGACCTCGTCACGGACGAGCGGAGGGAGCAGAGGGCCGCGTGGTCCTATCCGAACCCCGTGCCCGCCTACGCGAGCCTGAAGGACTACGTTGCCTTTTACCCTTCGCTGATGGATGCTTGCTGGGTGGACGGAGAGAAGGTCGAGGCGCAGGAGGGGGACTTCTACGGCGGTTGGGTTACTTCGGAGGTCGTAGGCCCCTTCAAGGGCGCCCCCGGAACCCGGGGCTGGTAACGCGTTTGGGACGCTCCGTAGCCGATCTACGCAGGGAGTATACCCGCGCCGGCCTCCACGAGTCCGACGCCCACCCGGACCCGATAGGGCTGTTCCGCAGGTGGTTCGGCGATGCGCTCTCCGCCAACCTGCATGAGCCCAACGCCATGATCCTCGCCACCGCGACGCGAGCAGGCCGTCCCTCCGCCCGGGTAGTGCTCCTCAAGGGCTTCGACGAACGGGGCTTCGTCTTCTACACCAACTACGAGGGGCGCAAGGGCCGGGAGCTGGAAGAAAACCCATACTGTGCGCTGGTCTTCTACTGGGGCGAGCTGGAGCGGCAGGTGCGGGTAGAGGGGCGGACCTCGCGCGTTTCGGGAGAGGAGTCCGAGGCGTACTATCAGAGCCGTCCTCGTGGGAGCCGTCTCGGGGCGTGGGCTAGTGCGCAGAGCAGGCCGGTCGAGGGACGGGAGGTTCTGGAGGGGCGGCTGCGGGAGCTGGAGAGGGAGTACGAGGGGCGCGAAGTTCCGCGCCCGTCTTTCTGGGGCGGGTATCGGGTCGAGCCGGAGGAGATGGAGTTCTGGCAGGGACGCGAGAACCGGCTGCACGACCGTTTGGTCTACCGTCGCTCGGATGAGGGGTGGGAGATCGAACGTTTGCAGCCGTAGGGTGGGGGGAGCGGACGGTCCTCTCCTGCTGCTAAGATGAGGCGGTTCTTTCGGTGATCTTGGGGAGAGGAGAGGCTTTGAAGCTGGTTTCTTATTCGACGGATGGCGGGGCGCCGCACGTAGGCTATATCGAGGGTGGGGAGATCCATGCTCTAGGCGGGGCGAGCATGCTGGAGTACATCGAGCGTGGCCGCAGCGCCGACCGGCAGCCCGGCGGCGAGATCGTTTCTCTGGAGGAGGCGCGGTTGCACGCCCCGATAGGACGTCCGAGCAAGGTCATCGGCATCGGCCTCAACTACGCGGACCACGCGCAGGAGACGGGCGCGGAGGCTCCCGAAAAACCTATCGTCTTCGCCAAGTACCCGAACACTATCGCCGGCCCCGGCGAGCCAATACGCATTCCCCCGATAACCGAGCAGGTCGACTACGAGGCAGAGCTTGCTGTGGTGATCGGGCGTCCGGCCAAGAACGTCTCCGAGTCGGAGGCGCTAGAGTACGTCTTCGGCTACACGAACTGCAACGACGTCTCCAGCCGCGACTTGCAGTTCTGCGAGGGAGGGCAGTGGACAAGGAGCAAGTCCATAGACACCTTCGCGCCCAGCGGACCGTACATAGCGACCCGTGACGAGGTGCCCGACCCGCAGAACCTCTCGATCCGGTGCGTGCTCAACGGGGAAACCATGCAGGACGGTACGACGTCGAACATGATCTTTTCGGTCGCCGAGTTGATCGCCTTCTTGAGCACAGGCATGACGCTCATGCCGGGCGACCTCATCCTAACCGGAACCCCGGCCGGGGTTGGCTTCGCCCGCGACCCGAAGGTCTTCTTGAAGGCCGGGGACGAAGTGACCATCGAGATAGAGGGCCTCGGTTCCCTAACCAATCCGGTCGAAGCCGTCTAGAGCGGTAACATTTTCAGCGTTTCAGGGTAGGACTGGTCTATCCGGACGTCCGTTTTAGTGTCCTCCAGCATAGCGGTAGGACTCCACGACCAGGCCAGTGATAACCTCGACCTCCTCCTGGTCCCTGGGGGCGTAGATCATCACCACGTTTTGAGGTATGTAGCCCATGCGCGCTACCGGGTGTTGCTCTGCCCAGCCTTTCTCTATCGCCTCCCCGGCAACCTCGGGCGGCAGCGCGGCGTGCAAACTGCCGTCGGGCGTCGGGTGTACGAACTGAGAACACACCGAAGGTCCGCTTCTCCGCCACGCTGGGCGAGAAGCCGGAGGTCGAACTGGCGCTGGTCTAGCTGCTACGCACTCGTGCCTTGCTCACTGGACTGCGTGCAGGAAGAAGTCTTCTCGGAAACTCAGAGGAAAAGAGGCATGAAAAGAGGGCCGGGGCTGTTAGACCCCGGCCGACTCCACACTACTGTTCGGGGGGGCGGTAGTATCTCCACGCCGTACTTCGGAGCAATTGCTAAGAGTTTGTCAATATCTTCTTCTTCGAAAGGGGGTGGGGAAGATACGTCACTCCCCGGCTTACCCACCTCTTCAAAGAACTTCTCCAACCCGGCAGGCACCATTAGGGTAAGAAACCTCGCGGGTCCTGTGCCGACGTTCTCGTAGCTGTGAGGGATGTCCTTGGGCAGATGGACGAATGAGCCCGTACTTGCCCTGTGGGTTTGACCCGCTTGCACGGACCGATCAGAGTTAGGCGATCAGGTTCCGTGAAAGGGGTCGAAGATGGGCAAGACAGGCAGGCTCTACTCGCCTGAGTTCAAGGAGGAAGCCGTCAGGCTGGTTCATTCCTCCGAGGAGCGGTATCCGGTGGCGAAGATAGCCCGCGATCTGGACGTCTCCGCCGAGACGCTGCGCAAGTGGGTTAACCAGGCGGAGATCGACGCCGGAGAGCGCGATGGGCTCACCACCGAGGAGAAAGATGAGCTGCGCCGCCTGCGCAAAGAGGTGAAGGTCCTCAAAGAGGAGCGGGAGATACTAAAAAAAGCGGCGTGGTTCTTCGCCAGGGAGGAGAACCAACCCCGCAGGTGATCTACACATTCATCGAGACAGAGAAGGCGAACCATCGGGTGAGCGTGATGTGCAGGACACTGAGGATCTCCAAGAGCGGCTTCTATGGCTGGCGAGATAGACCGCCTTCGGCTCGGGCTCGGGCAGACGCCATGCTCTCGAAGAAGATGGAGTTTCTGAGTTACTACGAGGCAGCGGCCCGCCGGTAAGCTCTGTTGTGCCGTCGGGGTAGGCAAGCACCTTCAACCCGAGGGCCTTGTAGGCGTCGAACCTATCCTGAGGCGTGTAGAGGTCAAGGCCCGCGCGGGCCTTGCTAGAGAAGGCTTCTATCAGCGCTTCCGTTTGGACCTGCAAGGAGGCGAGCCGCTCGGCCTTACCCCGTACGGCTTCCAACTCGCGCGCTGCGGCCTTGCGGTCGGCCTCGAGCTCGGCAAGCTTGGCACGCAGCTCGTCGAAGCCGATGAGGCCCTCGGCCGCCATGTCCTGGTAGCGCGAGCGTCTGGCGCCCGCATCCGCGAGCCTCTTCGCCCAGCGGCGCATCTCGCGGTCGGGATCGCCGCGGCGTTCGTCCTCCAACATCCGTGCCACGCCCGCGCGCAGGCGCTCAGGCTCTTTGAGCAGGGAAGAAATCTCTTCCCAGACTTCGGCCTCTGCCCTCTCTGCCCGATGATGCTTGCCGTTCGGGCAGGCCTCTGGGCCGTTCGTCGCGCGGTTCGGGCAGCGGTAGTAGAAACGCTCGCTGTTCTTGCTGCCCACGCGAGTACCGGACATCGCCCGTCCGCAGGAGGCGCACCGCCAGATCCCGCCCGATAGTTCCCAGAAGTGCGCACCCGTCTTGGCGGCGGGCCTGTTGTTCTTGACGCGCTCGCGAGCGAGGTCTACGGTCTCTCGCGGTATGCCGGAGTCCGGGACGGGGACAGCCACCCACTTCTCGCGGTCCAACCAAACGCTCTTTTTGGTCTTACGGTAGCGCCTGCCGTCGGGACCATCCTCGCTCTTGTGGCCCTGGTGGTGGCGCTTCCGCCCGAACCACCAGATCCCGTAGCTTCTGTTCGGATCCAGCCGGGCCGCCACTTCGGGGCTTACCAGTGCCTTGACCTCTTCGCAGGCGTGCGGACGGTAGGCGTCGTGCCCGATGAGCTGCTTGAGGTACGCCATGCTCCAGAACCGGCCGCCGCCGGGTGTCGGGATGCCGTCCTCTTCCAGGCCCTTCTTTATCGACCGCAAGGTTCTGCCCGCGGCCACCGATTCGAAGATTCTCCTCACCACCCGCATATTTGCTTCATCCACCTCGTAGCTCTTGCGGTCTTTGGTGTAGCGGAAGCCATAGACCGGAGAGGGCCCGGCCACGATCTTGCCCTCGGAAGCCATGCGCCGCTTGCCGCGCCTGCTCCGCTTGGCGATGTCCTCCCTCTCCAGTTTCGCCACCCCGCGCCGTATATAGCGTACAAACTCACCCATCGGCGAGCCGTCGCCGTCCTCGTCGAGCGCGCGCAGCTCGGTCCCGTGATCCTCGAACATAGACTTCAAGAACTCGTAGTGCCAGGGCTCGCGGCTTATGCGGTCCAAGTCCTGCGCGAGCACGACAGAGACGCCACCGGTGGCCACAAGCTCTCTAATCCTGTCCATGCCCGGTCGTTCCAGGCTCGTCCCACTCTGGCCTGGGTCCGCAACCTCTTCTAGAACTTCGTACCCTTCTTTGACCGCATACTCTCTCAGGGCTTCCATCTGCTGGGCCAGGGAGTAACCGCTCTTCGCCTGCTCTTCGGTGGAGACACGAGCGTAGAGGATCGACAACTTCCGGCCATAGCCGGCGGTATCAGGCATGCCTAGCCCTCCTTCAATAGTTCGTGGGGCTGGACACCGAGTGCTAGGGCCAGCTTACGGACGGTACGAGGTTGCGCACCGGTCCTACCAGCCTCGATCCGCCAGATCGAGTTGTAGTTCACGCCAGAGAGCGCCGACAACTCACGCAGGGATAACGCCTGCCGCTCCCTCAGCTGCCTTAGCCTCTGCACGTCGACCTCCACAGGACGTAGTTTTCCCGCTACCGCAGAATATTATACTATGTTCAGTAGATAAATATCACACGAAAATGTCAAGACAACCGACAGAACGTAGATGACTACTGGGGCACGATTCGTAGAAGATGTACGAGTAGACTGGAGCCCCTATGCTTGAAGAACCACCTACGTTGACTGCGCTCCCTGCCTCGGGTCGTTGTCGAAGCCTGCGCTGGACTCTGAGACGATGCCTCGGCAGTTTGCCCCATACCTCTTCACGACCGAGAGAGCACAGCCCGGGGTCCTGGCATTGCTGAGCAACTTGAAGAGCACCCTCGAGGCGCCGCCGGCTCCTAGCGCGGGCCTACCGCGAGAGTTCGGTAGTGGTGACTAAACTTGGCCCCGTGCTCGTTCGATCCACCACCGGTGCTCGGGAAGGGGCTGGGACGAGGCGGATTTCTGCGGCACGCATAGGTGGGCATGGGCGTCTCTGCCTGGGCAATCAGGACCTTCCGCCGACGAGCAAGGTAAGCTCTACGACTCCCAGGCTTTCAGGCGTACCCGCTGGCCTTCTGCATGAGGTCGTCGTCCCTAGTGCAGGAGTAGCCGCGAATCTTCATAGCCGCGACTACTCTGTTCTCATGGTCCAGCGGCAGCCAGAGGTAGTTGCCGCTTCTCATAGTCGTGTGCTGGCTACCGGCCGAGCTCCTGCTGGACCTCGGCCGGTAGCCAGTCAAACATCATCTGCGCTGGCCACTCAGCTAGTTGCCGTCTGCGTAGCCCGATATGCGCTCGGCGTCGAGCACCTCATCGGGCGCGGGCTCGCGTGCGCCCTCTTCCTTGCCCTCGTGCGTGAACCTTTCGACGGCCTCTTTGTATCGGGCTCTTCCGGCTAGCATCCGGAACTCGCCCCACGTCTTCGCTCTGTTCAACGCCTCGTGCAACCCTTTGAGCTCCTCGGCGTGCCTTCCGAGGACGAATACCAGCCCGTCGGACACCTCTCCGTACACGACCTCCCTGAACTCGTTTAGCGGCCTCTCCTCATGAATAACTCTGGGCCTCTCCTCGCTATCCCTCGCCTCCTTGATCAACTGTTGCGCCCACTCCACGCTCTTTCCCATGGCGTCGAACTCATGGATCTCTTTCTTCACGACGATTTTGTACTCGTCCGATACCGCTTCCTTCAGTTCTTCTAGAGCTTCTTTGCTTACCGCGTCGAGTAGTGGAAATGGCACGCTCCATCTCAGGGTTACTCCCTCTATACCGAGCTTGTCCACCTCGTACCAGAAGATCTGACTTGCCTGCGGAGACTGCTGGACGTTCTCGGCCGTGGGAAAGCTGTCCGGGTCGTCCCAATTGGACCTGTCCGGGTCGAAGACCATGCGCTGCTCGCCCGTGTAGAGCGGCGGCAGCACCTCCCTGTAGGGCTCCAGTAGCTCGCGGACCTCGGCGGGGGTGAGCTTGCCGCTCTCCACTTCTCCCGCGGCGGCAATCATCATCACGTCCGCCTCGTGCGTGAAGAAGATGTATCCTTCCTGACCGTAGTCTTCACCATCCGCGCAGAACACCACGTATCTCCCGCTGGCAGGAGCGTCGCCTCCGTTGCCCTGTTCGCGCTCGGTACCGTTCATGGCTTCTCCTCCATGTCCGTGGTTATGCACCGCTTTGTCCCCCTCCATGCCCGCAGCAACAGCTCGTCCGCTGCCCTGTTGCTTATCGAGAAGCTGCTAGAGTACGTCGGCACCTTCATCGAGAGGTATGCCCCAATCAGCTTCTCGCAAGAGCTTCTGGCGAAGCCCTCGAAACACGCCCGAACTGCCCCGAACTTCGCCGTCTCATCAAGCAACGTATCCCCGAACAGAGTTTGCGCCGCAGGCTCGTCTCTCTCGGTCAATTAGCTGCTCCTGACTGTTCTCGTATCCCAGATTCGGCTTCAAAAGTCGGGACGTAGCGGGCGCTGTTCTCGGCGAGCCACAGCTTGCGCTGCGCAAAGTCGGGCACGATTCTTTTGAGACGTCCCCAGAACTCGCTGTGCTTCAGGCTCCTCCGCTTTCCGCTGACCATCTGAAACAGTAAGTGATTAAGAGCTTGCGCCAATAGGTGAATAGCATATGTATCAACGGGTGATGCGAAGGCAGTTTGATCACCCGGAGAGCTGCCAGCAGTCGGGTGGCACTTCCCTATGGGCGCGACCTCTATGCAGATTTGCATAACTTCCTTGATCTCGGGAGGAACCCTAGGGTTCCTCCTGGGATCGACCTTCGGTAAGATTAGGAAGCGAGCGACCGCGGGTCCTTCTCCGCGAGCCGGCAATGGAAGGGAGATCACCGATGAGGTTTGAATTACCCACGGCTGAGGCTAAA
>JADDPM010000225.1 GCA_016781885.1 Rubrobacter sp. | reverse complement strand
TCCGAGCCTATAGGACCCAGGCTATGCAAGATCCTGCATCTAGATTTCCGAGAATTCTTCTTCCCCGACGTTGGGTGAATAAGGGCAAGAAGAAGGGGCCGGGGTCATAACGCCCCGGCCCGAAGTAAGGGCTATCGGCTACTTTACGTCAGCATTCTGTTGAACCTCACTGCTCTGCCGGATAGCTGCGCTCAACTGCTGTGCCGGGGCCGTCACCGCCCAAGAGCCGTACGAATAGGATTCTCCTGCCCCCGCAGAAGTAAGGTCTATGTTGGCACCCATACGGTTAACGAGGTAGACCCTGGGGCCACTACTCGTGTTGCTCCAACCTATCTCGTAGACACAGAGATAGCCGGCGTTAGCCTGAGGAAACTCAGTCGTCCCGGGACACTCTGCTGGAGGAGTTTCGCCAGACCGGATGACTCGTAGGACTGGGTTCGAAGGGAGCGTGTAGCCGAACGATATGGCGTCGCCCGCCACGAGTCCCCCAGCAGACGCCTGGCCATCCATCTCGTAGTTGCCCCGAATCGTCGTGCCTGCTGGCAACTCGCCGCCCGGTACCAAGTCCGCCGCGTTTTTGCCATCCACGGTGTCGGCGTTGGCAGCGTTCTGGGCATTCGTCGCGGAGTCGGCCTGGTCGGCGTGAGAGGAGTCGGCAACCTTTGAGCCAGCAGCGTAGTAGCTGCCGTCGTGGTTGTGTGAAGAGGAGGCGAACGCGCTCTGGTCCTTGCCGTCTAGCTGGTCGGCGTTGGTAGCCACGCCACCCACGCCATTAGCAAAGGAGCTGGCCTCCCTATTGTCTATCCTGTCGGCGTTGAGCTTGGCCACCTTCGTTGTGGAGTTGACCGCTAGGGGAGCACCTGAGTCCACGTTGAGCTTCAGGGCAGGACCCGCCCCACTCTTCGTTAGGGTGCTAACCGCCGAGGCGAGGTTGCTCTTTCCCACCTTGAAGAAGTCCCCGTCTGCCCCGAAAGCCATAGTGGCCACCCCGAGCATTAGCGCCAGCACCAGCGCCAGCCCGAAAACCATAGAGGCGGTCCTGCCAACCCACGCTACCTTACTTAGTGCGCTCCTTACCATGTTCTCTTCTCCTTCGGTAGTGGGGCGGAGGAGCATCCCCCGCCCCTGCATATGCAGCGGTAGTAGCTTAGGACCAGTACGGGGCAAGGCGCATCCCCCATATAGGCTGTCTTTTCCTAGCCCATATGGGCTGTCTCTCGGTGAACTTCCGAGAACCCCCTGAAGGCGAAGTTCGTAGAATTCTTCTTCCACTCACTTGGGTGAATAAGGGCAAGAGGAGGGCCGGGGGCGTAGTAGCTCCGGCCCTCTCCTCCTAGCAGACTCCCGTTCCTACGGAGCTGGCAGCTCTATGACCACGGCATCAAAGCGGTCGTTGCTGTCGGCTTGCGTGAACGAACTGCCCACATCGAGCTTGAGAGTGTGCGTCCCGGCGCCCACGCCGGTGACCAACAGTGGGGTGGCAGGGAAAGCATGGTGCACGTCGCATTCGTTGGTGTATATCGTCGCAAAGCCCTTGGTCTGCCCGTCCAAGATGATCGCCATCTGGGTCAAGGCGGGTTGCCCGGAGGGCACGGACACCGAGCAGGGCCGCCAGGCCGAACCGCTGGCCAGGATGAGGAGGGGCCCGCCGTTCGACGTGAAATTGGCCTGCTTGGGCAGCGGTCCCAGGGCGCCGTTGATTACGCTTGTCCCCTTTGTCATCAGCGAGGAGGCGCTCTTGCCTCCCAGCGCATCGGCATTGTCGGCGTGGGCGGCGCTGGTAGCCTTCCCGTTGACCCCAGTGGCGAAGGCGCTCGAGTCCTTACTGTCTAGCCTGTCGGCGTTGAGCTTGGCAACCTTGGTCGAAGAGTTAACCGCTAAGGGAGCACCAGAGTCCACCTGCAACTCTAGTGCAGGTCCCTTACCATTCTTTATCAGCTTGCTCACCGACTCAGCGACATTAGCCCTGCCCACCTTGAAGAAGTCCCCGTCGACTCCGAAGGCAGCAGAAGCTAGCCCCAACACCACGGCGAGCATTACCGCTACGCCCAAGGCGAGGGCCGTAGCCCTCCCTACCCACATCGCCTTGCTTGCCGCACTTCTGAGCATGAAGCCCACCTTTCTTTAGTGTGGCGGAGGAAAAAAGGTGTGGACACCTCCGCCCTTCCTGCTGTAGCCACACTAGTATCGAGGCGGCAGGGACACGAGCGCATCCCCCATATGAGCTAGTTTCGAAACTTTTTTTGGTGAACTCCTACTACTTCCGAGAACCCCCTACATGCGAAGTTCGCAGAATTCTTCTTCTACGCACTCGGGTGAATAGGGGCGGTGGATGATTACCCCTGCCGGATCACGTCCACGTCGGGCGCGGCAAGCCAGTACTGCCCGG
>JADDPM010000023.1:17111-20145 GCA_016781885.1 Rubrobacter sp. | reverse complement strand
CGGCGACGACTTCGACGCCAAGATAGTTGAGTGGCTAGCCGCGGAGTTCAAACGGGCCGAGGGGATAGACCTCTCGAAGGACAAGATGGCGACCCAACGCCTCATCGAAGCGGCCGAGAAGGCCAAGAGGGAGTTATCGTCCACGACGAGCACAGCCATAAACCTGCCCTTCATTACCGCCGACGCCAACGGCCCGAAACACCTCGACCTGACCCTCTCGCGCGCGCAGTTCAACCAGCTAACCGCGGATCTCGTGGAGGCGACGGCCGGTCCGGTCCGGCAGGCAATGCAGGACGCGGGGCTTGGCCAGGGCGACATAGACCAGGTCATCCTCGTGGGAGGATCCATCCGCATCCCGGCGATCCAGGAGAAGGTCAAGGAGATCACCGGTAAGGACCCGAACCGCTCCATCAACCCGGACGAAGTGGTAGCCATCGGCGCCGCGATCCAGGCCGGCGTGCTCGCGGGCGAGGTCAAGGACGTGCTGCTCCTCGACGTCACGCCCCTCAGCCTCGGTATCGAGACCAAGGGCGGAGTCATGACCAAGCTCATCGAGCGGAACACCACTATACCTACACGTAAGAGCGAGGTATTCACGACCGCCGACGACAACCAGTCTTCGGTGGAGATCAAAGTGTACCAGGGAGAGCGGGAGATGGCGATGTACAACAAGCTCATCGGGAACTTCCAGCTCGTGGGGCTGCCACCCGCGCCGAGGGGTGTACCTCAGATCGAGGTTACGTTCGACATAGACGCGAACGGCATTGTGAATGTCGCGGCGAAGGACCTCGGGACGAGCAAGGAGCAGCGGATCACGATCACCGCCTCCGGTGGCCTCTCCGACACGGACATCGACCAGATGGTCCGGGACGCGGAGGCGCACGCCGAGGAGGATCGCCGCCGTCGCGAGGAGGCCGACGAGCGTAACAACACCGACACTCTGGTCTACTCCGTCGAGCGCTCTCTGAAAGATGTGGACGGCAAGGTGGATGCCGAGAGCCGGGCCAGCGTCGAGGAGGCTCTCAAGAACGCTAAGGAGGCGCTCGCCGGCGACGACGTCGAGGAGATAAAGCGCCAGCGCGAGGCGCTCCTCGCAGCGTCTCACGTCCTCTCCGAGGCGCTCTACCGGCAGACCCAGCAGCAGCAGGAGAGCGCGACCGGGAACGACAACCCCGACGACGTGGTCGAGGACGCCGAGATCATCGACGAGGAGAACGACGAGAAGAGGTAATACTCTCATAAGAGCGACCGGCGGGGACCTGAAGACGCTCCGCTGGTCGTCGACCTATATTATGCAGGAGGTTAGGGAGGCTTTGAGCAGCGAAGAGCGGCACGGCCGGGAGGAGAAGTCCCCGCGTGAGGAACCTATAGAGGAGCAGCGGGAGACCGATCGCGGCTCCAAGCCGGGTGAGGTACGAGGGGCCGAGGACCCAGGCGTGATCCCGGAACCTCCTAGGGAGGAGGACATCGAGGAGGCGCCGGACGGGGAGCTTGCAGAGAATACGCTATCCGAAGAGACGCCCTCCGAGGAGGCTTTGGAGATTACGCCTGAAGAGGTCTCAATGCTCGCGGATGAGCTGGAGGCCGCCCGCCGGGAGCGGGACGAGTACCTGGACGACATGAGGCGCATGAAGGCCGAGATGGAGAACTCGCGCAAGCGTATGGAGAGGGAGCGCGCGCGCTACGTGCAGACTGCCTCCGAGAGGTTGCTTGGCGAGCTTCTGCCCGTGCTGGATAACCTGGAGCGGGCTCTCGAGGCTCAGGGGGACGTCCGGGAGGGGGTAAGGGCCACGCGCGACCAACTCGTCACCGTGCTTGCCCGCGAGGGACTCGCCCAGATCCACTCAGACGGCGAGAGCTTCGACCCGGCTCTTCACGAGGCCGTTATGAGCATGCCCTCCGACGAACACGAGGAGGACATTGTCGTCCAGACCCTCGAACCCGGCTACACACTAAACGACAGGACAATACGTCCGGCTAAGGTTATAGTTTCCAAACAGGTTTAGAGATGAAGACCAGGGACTTATACAAGGTGCTCGGGGTAAGCAAGGGTGCGTCTCAGGAGGAGATCCGTCGCGCCTACAGGAAGCTGGCCCGCAAGTACCATCCGGACGCCAACCGGGAGGATGGAGAGGCCGAGGAGCGCTTCAAGGAGGTCCAGCACGCCTACGAGGTCCTCTCCAACCCCCAGAAGAGGCGTGAGTACGACGAAGGTCCCCGCGCTTACTTCGGCGGTCCCGGCACGCGAGGCAACGCAGGGGGGCGTACCGGTAACTTCTCCGACCTCTCGGACGTGTTCGGTACCTTCGGCGACATCTTCGGCGGGCAGGGAGGACAGCCCCAGACCGTCCGGGGCGACGACGTAAGCATAAACATAAACTTAAAGTTCAAGGAGGCACTGGAAGGGGTTACGACGCGGGTTTCGGCGCCGGTCGAGGAGGTGTGCGGACCTTGTCGGGGTACGGGGGCGGCTCCGGGAACCGCGCCGCGGGTATGTCCTGGGTGTTCGGGGCGCGGGGTGAGGGGCCGGGATCAGGGGTTCTTCGCTCTTTCGGAGCCGTGTGGGAGGTGCGGTGGCGAGGGGACGGTCGTGGAGAAACCCTGTCCGGGGTGCGCGGGGAGCGGGCGTCTGCGCAAGAACCGGCAGGTGACCGTTAAGATACCTGCTGGGGCGAAGGATGGGATGAAGATCCGGGTCCCTGGCAGGGGGAGTGACGGGAGGAAGGGCGGTCCTCCTGGAGACCTGTATGTGGTAACGCGGGTGGAGAAGCATCCGGTATTTGAGCGGCGTGGGGACGATTTTCTGGTGGACGTACCGGTCAGCTTCGTCGAGGCGGCGTTGGGGGCGGAGATCGAGGTTCCCCGCCCCGATGGGGGGACGGTGAAGCTCAAGTTGCCGGCTGGGACTCAGGATGGCAGGCGGTTGAAGGTACGTGGTGCGGGCGCGCCTCGTGCGCGTGGGGGCGGCGAGCCCGGGGACCTCGTAGTGCGGGCGCGTCTCGTGGTGCCCGCGAAGCTCAGCCGGCGGGAGAAG
>JADDPM010000023.1:0-17003 GCA_016781885.1 Rubrobacter sp. | reverse complement strand
CATGCGAAAGAGACCGCTCTTCATGATAGGGATTGCGGCGGAGTTGATCGGCGTGCATCCGCAGACCTTGCGGATGTACGAGCAGAAGGGGCTCCTGCGTCCGCGCAAGAGCATCAAGAACACGCGGCTCTACTCCCAGGAGGACGTGGAGCTCGGGAGGTATATCCAGAAGCTCACCCAGGAGATGGGGATGAACCTCGCCGGGGTCAAAAAGGTTCTGGACCTGGAGAGAAGGATCGAGCGGGTAGAGGACGACAACCGGCGCCTGCGCGAAAAGCTAGAGAGACAAAGCATGGAGCACGGCAAGGCCGTCGAAGAGGTACACCGCAGCTACAAGCGAGAGATAATGCTGTTGCCGCGTGGAGAGGTCGTGCGGAGTAAGAGAAGGAGAGGAATCTAAGTGGCTGAGGTCAAGCACTGCTACCGGCATCCCAAGAGGGAGACGCGCGTCTCGTGCGCCACGTGCGGACGGCCGATCTGCACGGACTGCATGGTACAGACGGATGTCGGGATCAAGTGTCCGGACGATGCCCGTTTGCCACGTGGTGCCAGGGCAGGAGTAATGAAGCCGAGGCAGATCGCCCTGACCCTCCTCGCCGGGCTCGGGGTTGCCCTCGTGGGAATACCGATCGTGTACGTAATCTTTAGCCTGCCGTTTCAGTGGCTGATCTCCGCCGCCGCCGGCTACGGGGCGGGGACCCTGATCAACCGGGCCGGGGGACGCAACGGCGGACCCCTGGCTATCGCCGTCTCCGTCCTCGCTGCGGCAGTTCCATTCCTCGTGTGGCTAGCGCCGAGCATCCTCGCGGGCACCGTAGGAGCGTTTAGCATCATCCCGATGCTGTTCGCCGCCGTAGCCGCCGGACTGGCGAACCGCCAGAGCTAGGGTGCGTTCGTGGACCTGAGCAAGCTCTCGCAAAACGCCCGCGAAGTCGTGGACGTGGCGCAGGCGGTGGTGCGGCGGGGACGCTCGAACACCCTGGGCACGGAGCACCTGCTCCTGGGGCTGCTCGCCCAGCAGGGGGGCGTGGTCCACAAGGTCTTCGCGGAGCTGGCGCTCGACCTCGGGCTTGCGCAGGCGAAGACAAACGACGCGATAAGGCGGGGCGAACTCTCCCGCTCGCGCGTCTCCGGGAGCGACGCCCCCGTCTACCCGACGCCCCGCGCCAAACGCGCCCTGGAGCTTGCCGGCGAGGAGGCCACGCGGGCCACGAGCCCGCACGTGGGCACCGAGCATCTACTCCTGGGCCTCCTGCGCGTGGACGAGGGGGCGGCGGCAATCCTGCTGCGCGAGGTCGGCCTCACGGAGACGGACACCCGGGCTGCTCTGAGGAGGATGCGCGGCGAAGGCTCCTTTGACACCGATCCCGAGAGCATGCTCGCAAAACACGGCCGCGACATCACCCGGCTCGCCCGTGAAGGAGAGCTCGACCCGGTGGTGGGCCGGGAGGACGAGACGAAGCGAATGCTCCAGATCCTTAGCAGGCGCACCAAGAACAACCCCGCCCTCATCGGCGAGCCCGGCGTCGGCAAGACGGCAATCGTCGAGGGGCTGGCGGAGAGAATGGCTCACGGCTACATCCCTGAGTCCCTAAAGGACAAGAGCATAGTCGCGCTCGACCTTGGCTCGCTCGTCGCCGGCACCAAGTTCCGGGGCGAGTTCGAGGAGCGCCTCAAAAAGGTCATAGACGAGGTTAAGGGTTCCTTCGGTAAGGTCATCCTCTTCGTGGACGAGTTGCACAACATAGCGGGGGCCGGGGCCGCCGAAGGGGCGATGGACGCCGGTGAGATCCTCAAACCCGCCCTCGCTCGCGGAGAGGTACAGGTGATAGGCGCTACCACCATCGAGGAGTACCGGCGCTACATCGAGCCCGACGCCGCCCTCGAACGCCGCTTCCAGCCCATCCTCGTCGACGAGCCGACCGAAGAGGAGACGGTCGAGATCTTGAAGGGACTCAGGGATAAATACGAGGCGCACCACGGCGTGGAGATCTCCGACGATGCCCTTACCGCCGCCGCCCAGCTCGCTCACCGCTACGTCGCCGACCGCTTCCTACCGGACAAAGCCGTGGACCTCCTGGACGAGGCGGCGAGCCAGTTGCGCATAGAGACGACGATGATGCCCGACGACCTCCGCGAGAAGGAATTGCGCCTTCAGGAGCTTGCCCGCGAGGGCGCCGCTGCCGTGGAGGAACGCGACTACGAGCGTGCCGCCTTCCTTCGCGACGAGGCCGACGTCTTGCAGGAGGAGTACGGGGAGGCCCGAGACCGCTGGCTGGAGGAGAGCGGGGTAAAAAGCGCCGTGGTCGGCCGCGAGGAGATAGCGCGAGTGGTGAGCGCTCGCACCGGTATCCCGGTCGGCCGTATGCTCAAAGATGAGGCCGAACGCCTCCTCTCGATGGAGGCTGCGTTGCACAAGCGCGTGGTCGGCCAGGACGCCGCCGTCGTCGCCGTCTCGGAGGCCGTCCGCAAGGCGCGAGCCGGGCTCGCAAACCCGAACCGTCCCATCGGCAGCTTCATCTTCCTGGGACCCACGGGGGTGGGGAAGACCGAGTTGGCGCGCGCCCTGGCCGGGTACCTCTTCGATGACGAGGACGCCATGATCCGTCTGGACATGTCCGAGTACATGGAGCGCCACGCCGCGAGCCGGCTGGTGGGCGCGCCGCCCGGCTACGTCGGCTATGACGAGGGTGGTCAACTCACCGAGGCGGTCCGCCGTCGCCCCTACTCGGTCGTGCTCCTCGACGAGATCGAGAAAGCCCACCCGGATGTCTTCAACATGCTCCTTCAGCTTTTGGAGGACGGCCGCCTTACAGACAACAAGGGCCGCACGGTCTCCTTCGACAACGCCGTCGTCATAATGACCTCCAACGCTGGTGCTCACCTTATCCCTGGTCCCAAAGAGATGCGCGAGCACGAAGAGGAGGTGCGCGAGCGGCTCATCCAGGAGCTCGGCGTCTACTTCCGCCCCGAGTTCCTTAACCGGGTGGATGAGATCCTGGTCTTCCATCCGCTAGGAGAGGAGGAGCTCGCCGAGATAGCCGCCCTCCTCCTCGCAGACCTACGCGAGACCGCCGCGAGGCAGGAGATACACCTGTCCTTCTCCGACGCCGTCGCGAGGCGCATAGCCCTTGAGGGCCGCGACTCGCCCTTCGGCGCTCGCCCTCTGCGCCGCGGCGTGAGCAAGCTAATAGAGTCGCCCCTGAGTAAGGAGATCATCGCTGGCCACATAGAGCGCGGCGATTACGTCCGCGTAGACGCAGATCCCGAAGGACGTATCCTCTTCGAGCCCGCCGAATTACCTGTGGAACCCGCTCTGCCTCCGCCCCCAACCACGTCCCCAAGCCCCTAAGATTATCCCTCGATTGCTGGTTAAAGCTCAAGTATTCGAGAATACGTAGCGCCTCTTACTTCGCCGATTCTCCTTACGTACGCCTCGCAAGGTATGAGTGGGGAGCTACGAACATCGAACTTAACCCGTAGATAAATGCAAACTTAACCGGTAGGTTAAATTATGTCTAAGAATGAGGTTAAGCTCTAAAAAATACTTTCAGAAAGCCTAGCGTAGCCTCAAGAGCCATGCTAGGGTTGACAAACATGAGAGAGGACATGGAGTACATCAGCGGAGTGTTGGACGAGATGGAGGCGATAGTCGAGGACGCCTCCGGGGTACCGATGCGTAAGGGGCGGGCTATGGTCGACAGGACCGACCTGCTCACGATGTTGGATGAGCTTCGTGGTGTTCTACCGCGGGAGCTATCAGAGGCGGAGGCGATCCGGCGAGAGTGTGCGGCCGTTGTGGCTGCCGCCGAGGAGGAGGCGCGCAGGATCGTCGAGAACGCGCACGAGCGGGCCGAGGCAAAGGTGTTGGACACGGAGCTCTACCGGCGCTCGCAGCGGCGCGCGGCCGAGGGCGTGGAGCGTGCGGAGCGGTACGCCCGGGAGATAAAGGGCGGATCCGACGTGTACCAGGATAGGGTGTTGGGTCAGCTAGAGAGCTGGTTCCAGGACTCGCTGGTCTCGGTCGGCGAGTCCAGGCAGGAGTTGGGCAGTTCGCCGGTGCGCCGGTCTCCCGCTACTGCCGCCGAACCGCCGCCGGAGGCCGAGGAGAACGGCCAGGGCTGGCGAGCCAGCTCGGCCTGACGAAAACCTGACAGAACTCTTCCACGGGTACGCTTCTCTAGTGCGCGCTCCGCGGCTTCCACTCTCGCCCCCTCTGTTCTTGCCTTCATTGGTCGACTGTCAGCAAGCTCCTTCCGAACCCGTTGCCGCCGGGGTCTCGGCTAGTCTTACGTCCAGCTGACGCTTTCCGGAAGGTAGCGGATTGCGGCCCAGGAGGAGAATTTTCGGCGCTACTTCGGCACTATCTCGTCTGTGGATATGCCTGTCCGGTTTGTGTTGGTGGGGGACATTGCGGAAGGGGGATGGGCGAGGCTGACGTTTCTTCGTGCAGCCGACCTATGCTAGCGTGTAGAAGACGGAGCATGAAGACTTCGACTTACGACGCTTCTTCCCGTGATGGTTAAGTGCTCCGGACATCTGTTGGGCGTCTGCGCAGATAACATCCACCCCGGTTTCGGCTTGATGGCCTGGATGAGGCCGACAGTCGGCCGGCCCAATCGGTCCGGCGCGGTACGTGCATCTCTGAGGTAAGGAACTGACGGCAGGAGAGCTGAGGCTAGCAGGCCGGATCATCTCGACGTAGAGGGTTGCATTGGTCGATAAGAGGAAGGTGAACGGCTATTCCTACAGCGGCACCCGTAAGTATCGATCCGTGCGTTAGCCTCCAGGCATGAAGCCGTATTCGAAGGACTTGAGATCGAGGGTGCTCGCCGCCGTCGACGCCGGAATACCCAGGGAGCAAGTCGCGAAGACCTTCTCGGTGTCGATGCCCACCGTAAAGCGCTGGCTCAAGAGGCGTCGAGAGACCGGGGATGTGGAGCCCAAGTCGATCCCCGGCAGGCCCTCCAGGAAAGGGGCGATGCTCCAAAGCTGGCTGCCAAAGCACCTAGAGGCGAACCACGACCTCACTCTCGGAGAGCAGCACCGCGAGGCTTTCGAGGAGCAGTTCGGGGAGGCGGTCTCTACGTCCACCATCGGGAGGGCCATCGCCGGCTTGCCCGATGGCGGATGGCCGATCAAAAAAGTCGAAGATAGCCAAAGCGCGATGAGGAAGCCAGAGGCCTGTGGCGGTGGCTCGCTTCCCGCTTCGACGCCGGGCGCCTCGTATTCGTGGACGAGTCCGGCGGCTTCAACACCTCCATGACGCGCCTGAGAGCCAGGGCGCCCAGGGGGAAGAAGGCCTACGGCAAGGTGCCGAGGAACCGGGGAAAGAACACCACCCTCATCGCCGCGATCACCCTCGAAGGAGCCATGGGCGAGTCGATGACCGTAGAGGGGGCCACCGACGCCTTAGCCTTGAGGTCTACGTTGAGCACTTTCTTGCCCCTTCGCTTCGTGAGGGGCAGGTGGTGGTGCTCGATGGGCTCGGGGCGCACAGGACGGAGAAGGTCAGAGGGCTCATCGAAGCGAGAGGGGCAGATCTCGTGTTCTTGCCGTCCTACTCGCCGGACTTGAACCCCATAGAGGAAGCCTTCAGCAAGATCAAGCAGCTCGTGCGCAAGGCGGGCGCACGTATGCGCGAGGCGCTGGTTGAGGCGATAGGGCGAGCGTTGGCGGCCGTCACGCCTGAAGACGCGGCAGGCTGGTTCGCCCACGCTGGCTATTGGCCCCAAGATCAACCCTTATGAATACCACTGTATAGCGGCCGAGGCCCTGCTAGCGGCCGGAGGGCTACCGGGGGGACGTTCCAGAGAGCAAGGCGTCGAGGTGCCGAAGTGTCTCATCGAGGTCGGCGATGAGTCTGCCAGCGGCCTCCCTGGCATCGTTGCCGACCTCTGTGGAGATACGTACTACCCGCGGCCGGAGGGTTGAAATCTTCTCAAAAGCGTCGGAGAGTTGCGCGTCCATGGTGCGAAGCTCTCTCTCCTTCTGCTCCGAGGCAGCGTTTCGTGCCGTACGGCGTAGACCATCCGGGGCAGTGTCCGGGTGGGGGGCGGTAGCGGCTACTTGCTCTCGCTTCTCAGCGACGTCTATGAGGCGTTCGAGGAGGAGATTCAGCTTAGGCGGCGCGTCCTGGAGCAGTCCTCTTACGGCCTCGCCCGAGTTCTCGATGGCGACCAGCGCCCGATCTCGGGCCGCAAGCGCGGCCTCTACCCTGGTACGGGTTTCCCCGTTTGGTAGCCTGCGGAGGCGTTGTTCTGGGGAGGCTTTCTCCCCTCCGGAGAGGACTGGCGCCGCTCCAGTGAGGCTTTCGCGGCCTTCGAGGATACGTCTCTTGAAGAGCGGGGCGCTGGCGGCCAGGTAGACGAGGGCGAGGTAGGTGACGAGGGTGAGGGGGAGGACCCACCACGCGAGGGTCATCGCGAAGAAGGCGATCCCGATCGCCGCTACGAGCAGGTGCATCGGACGGAGGAGCGCGGCCCGCGTCACCCGCCGCTGCTCTTCGGGAGAGAGTTGCCTTGGAATGGTTGGATCAGGGCGCGGCATCGCTCCCCCCACCGTCTTCGAGGAGGGTCAGGCGTACCCGGCTACCTAACTTCAGGAGAAGGGCCTGGGCGGCGTTGCCGTTGTTCACGGAGATGCTCAGGCGCTGGTGAGAGTCGGGGACGAGGACGAGGTCTCCGACCTTCGAGTGACCGAAGGTCGGGACGTAGCGGACCGGCATCTCGCCCTCGCCGACCTCTACGAGGAGACGCGCGCCGAACGTGAAGCTGGCCTCTTCCACCGCCACAGAGAGTCGGGCGTTACCGTAGCGATCCACCCCGATTATCGTCGCCATGAGGGTGTTTGGCCCCTCCCTCCGCGCGCCGGGCGGCTACACACGCACGAGTGAGGTCGGGACTACCGGCTCCCCGAGCTGTCTCAGGTCCAGCCCAGACGCCAAGTGTGCCGCCGCTGGGGAGAAGATGTCACGGCCGTGGAAAGTGTGCGAGACGGGTCGGAGGTGGTAGTCGGCATTCGTCAACGCGACCGCATGCGAGATACCGCCCAAAGCCTCGGCAGCGGGCGTCAGGAGGCCGTTGTCAGGACCGACGAGGAAGGCTCCGTGCGCGGTCCGTAGGGCCAAAGCGTGCCGCTCGGTGCCGACGCCGGGATCTACGACGGCCAAGTAGACTATATCCTCGGGCATGTAGCGCGTGGCGTGTTCCAGGATCTCCGCCCCCGCTTCCACCCCGAAGCCGGGCACCTCGTGCGTAAGGTCTATAACCGTCGCCCCTGGCGCGATGCGAAGCATCACACCCTTGCACAGCCCGACGAAGTCGTCGCCGAGCCCGAAGTCCGAGAGAAAGCAGATAGATCTCATGAACCCAGTATAGAGTCCGGCGGCCTCTGGGGGTATGCCAGTAAACCCGCGTCGCAATGTTGAAGAGCTTGAGAGTGTGTCGGGCAGCCTACAGTAGGCGTGCCTAACAAGACCGGCACCCCGAGCGGTCGGAGAGGCTCGCCGGGCGCGGGCCGCGGCGGGTGTTCTGGTTTTAGCGGGCCACGCCAAGGCCCAGCGATTGGACCATCAGGCGGAAGTCCTGCGGGCGACTGGCGATCTTGAGGGCGTCCTGGTAGTTAATGCGGTCCTCTTCGATCAGCTTCAAGAGGGCCTGGTCAAAGGTCTGCATCCCATAGTATTCGCCCTCGGCGATGGCCGTCTGGATCTGGCCGGTCTGCTCGGGGTCCAGGATGAAGTCCTTTATGCGCCCGGTGGTTACCATGACCTCGCAGGCCGCGGCCCTCCCCTCGCCGTCCTTGGTCCGAATAAGGCGCTGCCCAATGATACCCTTGAGCGTGCCGGCGAGCATCGTCCGAACCTGCGCCCGCTCGTGCGGCGGGAAGAGATCGATCATGCGGTTTATGGTCTCCGTGGCGTCTAAAGTGTGCAGCGTGCTCAGGACCAGGTGGCCGGTCTCGGCCGCCGAGAGAGCTATCTGGGCGCTCTCGGAGTCCCGGATCTCGCCTATCAGGATGATGTCCGGGTCCTGCCTTAGGACCCGCTTCAGCGCTCGCGCATACGACACCGTATCCTGCCCAACCTCGCGCTGGTTGATAATGCTATTCTCGTCGCGGTGGAGGAACTCTATAGGGTCCTCGATGGTCACGATGTGCTTCGACGAGGTGCGGTTGACTAGGTTGATCATGGACGCCAGCGTAGTCGACTTGCCGCTACCCGTAGTTCCCGTGACGAGGATGATCCCGCGTTCCTCGCGCGCCAACTTGCCTATGACCTCCGGCAGATTGAGGTCCTCGAGCTTCGGCACCCCGAACGGTATGAAGCGCATGACTATAGAGATCGAGCCTCGCTGCCGAAACGCGTTAACCCTGAAACGGCCCACCCCCTGTACGGCGTAGGAAAAGTCCGCCTCCCCCTCCTCCTCGAACTCCTCGACTAGCTTCTCCGGGATGATGCCCTTGAGCATGTCCTCGGTGTCCACCGGGCGCAGAACCTCATAACCTTCTAGGTACTCTAGAGAACCATGCTCCCGGATCGCCGGCGGCGCCCCCACCTTCAAGTGCAGATCGCTGCCCCCCATCTGGACCAACTTGCTCACCAACTCGTCAACCTTGGTCTGCTGTATCACCCGGAACTACCTCCCTACGCTCGAATCACCTATCGTCATTATCGACCAAAGGACGAATATCCTTTAGCCCCCTCCAATGCACCAAACCTCCTCTATAATAAATCTGAACCTTAAACTTACCTAACCCTTAAGTCATAGGTTATGTAATTTGCGTTGCACATTTTCATTCTGGTTCGAACTCAAGATATGGTGCGGGGGTGGGGAAGGGAGGCGGCATGTCGTAGGCGTTTCTTCGAAGAGACGGCCTTTTGGCTTAGGTATGGGGATTTTGAGAGTTGCACGGGCCAGGGGCTAATGCTACTTTCGGGTCAGGTAGGTCTCGTAGGAACCCAGGGCTCGGTTTGAAGTCTGGGTTCAGGTACGGGATTTACCGGGGCCCCACCTCTCGGGAGGGGGATGGTGGGGCCCCTGAGGGCGGATCTTTATGGGGGGAGGGGCCGCTATCCGTTGGGGGGAAGTTTCCGCTGGTTGGTGGAGCGCCCCCTTCTGGCTACCAAAGGGTGCGGGGGACGGGGCGGCTGGGGCGTTGCCTCACCCGGTCCCTGGGAACCCTTCTATAACGTAGCGGCGCGCGGGTATCGTGGGGAGTTCTGACTGTGCTTCTAGAGAAAAATGGGGGCGGAGGTACTGGCGTAGGCGGTGAGCCAGTGGAGGTCTTCCTGGGTGAATTGTTCGGTGGAGTCGCGGGTGGCGTAGACGACGCCGACCGGACGGTCGTCTTCGAGGACGGGGACGGCCAGGGAGCTGGTCCAGCGGGCGTTGGTGCGTGATTGCGGGAGGCGTCTGGGGCCGGTCACCACGAGGGTGGGTTGAAGGGTGTTGAGCACGAGCTCGACGGCGCTTTTATCGGAGGTGGTGAACGGACGCGGTGTTGTTCCCGAGGAGGACCGGGCTATAAGGGAGAGGTCCCCGGCGCGGATCAGGCCGACCCAGTCTGCCTTTAGCTCCTCGCGCGCCTTCTCGGTGGTCTCGTGGGGCGGGGCTTTCGGGTCCAGGCCCTTAGGGGTAGAGGGGCGGAAGACGAAGCGGGAGCTCAGGATGAAGTTCGCGCTCGTCCCGGCGATTATCCCCAAGAAGGCGGCGATCACGTAGTAGGGAAAGTCTGGGCTGACGTATTTGATCAGGGGGTAGTAAACCGCGAAGTTCGCACCCAGAGCGAGGATCGCCACCGGGTACGCGAGCGCCCCGCGCAGGAGGAAGTGAATCCTGCTGGAGTGCCTTACGTCGCGCCACGTGAAGGCGTTGTTGAGCAGGAAGTTACTCAAGACGCTCAACCCAACCGCTACCATCCACGCTACCGTCGGGTTTGCCCCGAAGTACTCGACGAGGGTTATGAGGGCGAACATATTGACCAGCACACCTGACGCGCCGACGAGAGCGAACTTCCAGAAGCGACCCGCCGAGGGGACGTACCAGAAGAGGCTCGCTATGTGGGCCAGGTATCCGAGTCCCTGGTCTACGTTCGCCTTCGAGATGCCCGCGTGGCGAGCCCGGAAGCTCAGCGGCACCTCGACGACCGAGAGCTCGGGGGCGCAGACCAGGATCTCCAACAGTATCTTGAAGCCGGTCGGGCGGAACTGGATGCCTGAGATGGCCCTGTTCCTTACCAGGAAGAAGCCGGCCAACGGGTCGCTCGTCTTCCTCGCCTCCTTGAAGAGGATACGGGCGAGGTCCTTGGTGCCGACGGAGATGGCGCGCCGCATCGGTCCGGAGAGGCCGGCGTAGCTTCCGCCCTTCGCATAACGGCTAGCTACGACCACGTCCACCCCCGAGGACCTTGCCTCGTCCAGCATCTCGCGCACCTTGCCGGGGGGGTGCTGGAGGTCGGCGTCCATAACGCAGGTATACTCGCTCTCGTCGACGATGGCGTCCAGGCCCGTCGTCACGGCTGTCGAGAGACCACCCTCCTGCTCGGCCCCCTCGCGGTGGATCAGGATTATACGCCTATCCTCTTCGCCTAATGCGCGAACTACCTCCGGCGTCTCGTCATCGGAGTCGTCCACGAAGACCACCCGGTAGTCCACCCCGAAGAGGGCTTCTCTCAACTCCTCCACCAGGCGGGGGACGTTACCGGCCTCGTTGCGCGTCGGGATGATCAGGGTAAGGAGCGCCCTGGTCCGGGCGCCCACAGGGATCTTCTGCTCCGGTCTCATGATGCGCTAGGTTAGCATAACCGGCGAGAAGGCCCAAAACCCGGGTAAACGACGGGTAAACTTGCAGGGATAGAACTAAAGCTCTCGAAGAGGGGTACACATAATGGCAGACGAAGAACGGGTACACGTGGCGGTCTCCGGCCGCGTGCAGGGAGTGTCCTTCCGCGACGCGACGCGCCAGGAGGCCGAGAGGCTCGGCCTCTCGGGCTGGGTCCGCAACACCGAGGACGGCAACGTGGAGGCGGTCTTCGAGGGAGACCCCGACGCGGTGAACCAGATGGTTGAGTGGTGCAAGAGCGGCCCGTCGAGCGCCGACGTCGAGGACGTCTCCACCGAGAAAGAGACCCCTTCGGGTGACCTCTCAAGCTTCGAGGTCCGTTGAAAGACGCCCCGAAGAACGGGATACCGGACGACCTCAAACGCTTCCTCTATGACTCGGGAGCGGAGGTCTCCTTCATCCGCCCCATAGATTACGGGACCCAGTACCGCGTGACTCGCGGCTCCGACGCCGTACCGGTAAACGTCTACCAAACAGGAAAAGTATCGACCGGAGGTAAAGCTTCAGCCTTGAAAGCGTTGATCGAGGACTGGCGTCTGGCGCGAGGAGGAGGCGGGGACAGACGGGCGGGCGGAATCCGCGCCGGAGACCGTCCTGCCCTCGACGACACGCCCAGGCTCGGGATCGACGAGTCGGGCAAGGGTGACTACTTCGGTCCGCTTGTCGTCGCCGGGGTGCGAGTCCTCGACCGGGAAGCTGCGCAGAAGCTGCAAGAGATCGGGGTGCGAGACTCGAAGGACCTCACCACCAACCAGGCGAAACTGATGGCGGAGAGCATCGAGAGAGAGCTAGGAGCCGACAACCTCCGCGTCGTCTCGCTCCCGCCGCGCGAGTACGAGGCGCGGCGGAACGCGGCCTGCAACGTCAACAAACTGCTCGCAGAGCTGGATGCTGGGATCATGAGTGAACTTCAAGATAAGGTTGAGGCTGTGGTCGTCGATGAGTTCGCTAGGGCCGCCAGGTCTTATCTGGAGCCTTTCGTGCCGGAGGGGGTGAGGCTGGAGGTGAGGACGCGGGCGGAGGACGACGCGGCGGTGGCGGCGGCCTCCATCCTGGCGCGGGCGCGGCAGCTGGAGGAGATGGACCGGCTCTCCGGGTCGGTCGGGTTCGAGTTGCCCCGGGGGGCGACGCACGTAATCGGGGCGGGACAGCGGGTTCATGCGGAGCGGGGGATGGAGGGGCTCAAGGACGTGGCTAAGGTAAGCTTTGCGACGACGAAACGGATAATGGAGTAGGGAGCTTGCATGATTGATCTTCGCAGCGACACCGTGACCCGGCCGACGGAGGCGATGCGCCGGGCGATGGCCGAGGCGCCCGTGGGAGACGATGTCTTTGGGGAGGACCCGACGATAAATCGGTTGGAGGAGTACGTAGCGGCGCTTCTGGGCAAGGAGGCGGCGATCTACTGTCCCTCGGGTACGATGACCAATCAGATCGGGCTGCACCTCGGCACGAACCGGGGAGACGAGGTGATCCTGCACGAGGCCGCCCACATCTTCAACTATGAGGCCGGCGCCCCCGCCCTCCTCTCTGGCGTCCAGGTGAAGCCCCTCTCCGGCGAGAGAGGCGTCGTGAGCCCGGAGGCTCTCAGAGCCGCCGTCCGCCCCGAGAACGTCCACTTCCCCCGCCCAAAGCTCCTGTGCCTGGAGAACACCCACAACGTCGCGGGGGGCAGGATCCTCCCGCTGGAGGGCTTCGCCGCCGTCGCCGCCGAAGCGCGGTCTTTAGGCCTCAAGGTGCACCTCGACGGGGCGCGGCTCTTCAACGCCGCGGTTGCGACCGGCACCCCCGCGCGCGAGTGGTGCCAGCACGCCGACACGGTCTCCGTCTGCTCCTCCAAGGGTCTCGGCGCGCCAGTGGGCTCCCTGCTCGCCGGGGACGAGGAGACGATTCGGGAGGCCAGACGCGTCCGCAAGGCATTCGGCGGCGGGATGCGCCAGGCGGGAGTAATAGCCGCCGCCTCCCTCTACGCCTTCGAACATCACGTCGAGAGGCTCGCAGAGGACCACGAGCGCGCAAGGAGGCTCGCCGCCGGCCTCGCGAGGGCCGGTTATCAGGTAGAGGAACCTGAGACGAACATCGTCCTCGTCGAGGTCGGTGAAGCGGAGAACTTTTTGCGAGCGCTCGCTCGCGAAGGCGTGCTCGCCACCCCTCGGAGCGAGAGCTCCATTCGTCTCGTCACCCACCTCGACGTTGGAGATGAGGAGATAGACTCCGCGGTTGAGACGGCCTCCAGACTCACCTCCGTCGCTCTCGAACGGTGAGGCCCGGGCCTCGGATCGAGGTTCGCCCCGCCGCCTCCGACGAGCTCGCAGAGCCTCTGGCCGTCCTGGAAGAGTTTTTGAGGGAGGGAGAGCGTGTGCCCTCTTCGTTTGCCGGGCATCTCGCGCGGGCCGTCGAGAGGGGGGACCTGGAGGTGCTCGTGGCCCGGTCGGAGGGGCGCGTCGTCGGGGTGGCTGTGCTCGCCTTCCGGCTCAGCATCTCCGCGAGCGGCCTCTTCGCTGCCATCGAAGACCTCTACGTGAGGCCGGAGGCGAGGCGCCAGGGCGTTGGAAGGGCGTTGACTGAGGCGGTAGGGGAGCGGTGCAGAGCACGCGGCGCCTCTTACGTCGAGGTCCAGACCGATGACGAGGCGGCGGCGTTCTACGAGGCTGCAGGCTTCGAGCCCGAGGAGGACGTGCGAGTGCTCTCCCGCTCTTACACCTTTTAAGAATCCAAACCTCGGAAGGGACGACTCGTACACTTCTTCAAGAAGCTCCCCGAAAAGGGCGGTCACCATGAACACCAGTGGCGGAGCATCCGAGGCCAGAGACGATCTACTTAACATAGCGGGCTTATAGCACTGGAGCTCTTGCGTGTGCCGTGCTGGCCTTGGCGGGATGGTACCCGGCCGGGCGGATGCTCCCCTTCCTGGCCGGGGACCCTGTAATCAGTGACGGTTTGGTATTCTTCGCGGTCAGGCTCTCACACTACAGAAACCTGCTCGTGATCTTGGTTTTGCTGTTACTCGCCGCTGCGTTAGTCGTGCGCCTCGTCTTGGCCTCCGATCTGTTGACTTACCGATTGGTGGCCTCGCCGTTATGACTGTATTGGGAACCGGCTGCTGTCATTAAGGGATTCGCTCTCGGGCTCTTGCTCGGCTTCGGAGGAATGGTCTTCAATCACACCCTTTTGCCCTTGTCTACAAGTCCGACCATGAGAAAAGAGGCCGTCGAGCAAAGGCGAGAGCTGGTGCGAGGAACAGTCGTGATTGTCGGAGTCTTACTGGCTTTCCTCGTGTTGGCCGCCCTCATCTTCGGTGCGCTGGCCCTCATCGTATATTCCGTTGGAGTTCTTGCGAGGCAGCAAGCCATCAGAAGACCAAATGCAGATAGCTACCTAAAACTCCTTTACCTCGTAGACGGAGACCTCGTGGAAGCCTAGCCGCTCGTAGAACTTGCGGGCACGGAGGTTGCCGGCGGCGACCTGGAGGGAGACGCCGTCGGCGCCTCTTTCGCGAGCCCACTCGCTGCACCGCTCGAAGAGGGCGCGGCCTATGCCGAGGCTGCGGTAGGCGGGAACGACGTAGATGTCTTCGATGGCGGCCCAGGTCTTGGGTTTGAAGGCGGGGGAGCCCTCGCGCAACTCGCCGGAGAGAAAGCCTATGACCTCGCCGTCGATCTCGGCGACGAAGAGGCAGGAGTGGGAGCTGCCGGAGAGGTCGGCGAGGAAGCGGCGCATGACCTTCTCGGCGTCGGGGGCGGTGGCGTAGACGGGATCATAGAGGGTGTGCTCCTCGGCGCTCCTTACCCAGAGCCGGGCCGCCGCGGCGGCGTCACTACGCCTGCCGGGGCGGATGGTAAAGCTGATCCCACCAGGGGCGCCCTTCTCGTGGCGTCTCTCCATGCCCGAATCGTAGCGGATATGCCGCCCCTCGTGTGGAGCGGGCGGGAGGGATTGCGAGAGGAAGCTGGATGGGCTCTCCGGAGCTTCTCCTGCTCATCCTCGGCGCGGGCGGGGAGACAGGCGCTGAGGTTATTCGGGGGCTCTCTTGGGGCATTCTACGTGGTCGTCACCACCGGGTCCTGCGTCTTGGGGCGGCACCCGTCATAGGGTTCATCCTCGCGGGGCAGGTGATCCCCTCCGTTATCCTCGGCTGGTTAGGTCTGCTAAATCTGCCTATCCGCCGCATTACCCTGCCGAAACTCGCCGCGCCGCCCTTGGCGTCGCTATTATGGAGCCGCGCTCCTGACCACAACACGTTGTGGCTTTCGAATATAACCCTTCCCTTTCCAGCTTCGAGAGATTAGATTAAGCTGTGTATCTTACGAAGATTGGAGGATCGCTAAAGTAAGAACGCGATACGGCCGATAAGGACTTATGAACAAACGGGACCTGTAAGAGGCCGGCAAGAAGGAGCGAAACACAAAGCGCCAGGACTCCCCGAGCCCACCGGGCGGGGGAGTTGACGAGGCAGACGTTCATCGAGTTATTCGGCGGGTGCGTCTCGGCAGACGGGCGGTCGATAGGGTGGCGACAAATCCCGGCGGTGACGCCGGGGACAAAGCGCCTCCCACGCCCGGGCAGCATCACTGTTCCTCTTTGCCTCCTTCGGGTTCCCCGGAAACGTCGTTGCTCCGGGCTGTGTACCAGGGCGCGTAGAGGAGGCGTACATGTGCGGGATCGTTGGTTACGTGGGCAAGGAGCGGTGCGTCGAGGTCTTGCTCGACGGCCTGAAGAACCTGGAGTACCGGGGCTACGACTCGGCGGGGCTCGCCCTGGCTCTGCCGGAGGCGGGACGTATCGAGACGGCTAAAGAGGTAGGCCCGCTCGCCAACCTCACCAGTGTCATGGACCAGAGGGACGGCGATTTCTTCAAGGTGCGAGCAGGGGTGGGACATACCCGCTGGGCGACGCACGGGCGACCGAGCGAGGCGAACGCCCATCCCCACACGGGCGGTGGCGACCCGCTGGGGCCCGAGGTGGCGGTGGTACACAACGGCATCATCGAGAACCACGCGGAGCTGCGGGAGGAGCTAAAGGGGCGCGGCTTCGAGTTCTGTTCGGAGACGGACACGGAGGTCATCGCGCACATTCTAGCCGAGAGGGTCGCGACCGGGGACGCGTTGAAGGAGGCGCTGGCGGGGACGCTGAAGCGGTTGGAGGGGTCTTTCGCGGTCGCGGCGATGAGCGCCATGGAGCCGGAGACCATCGTCGCGGCGCGGCATCAGAGTCCGCTGGTCGTGGGGCTGGGGAAGGGGGAGAACTTCCTGGCGAGCGCGGTGCAGGCCCTGCTCGGCAACACCAGGCGGTTCCTCTTCGTGGAGAATGAGGAGATCGTGACCCTCACCGACTCCTCGGTCGAGATACAGACCCTCTACGGCCAGCCCGTCAAGCGGGAGACCTTCGAGGTCGACTGGAGCGCCGAGGCGATAGAGCTCGGCGGCTACGAGGACTTCATGCTAAAGGAGATCCACGAACAACCCGCCGCCCTCCAGGCCACCCTCGCCGGCCGCCTCGACGCCGACGGCGCCGTGAACCTCTCCGAACTTGACCTCGATCTCTCTGGCATAGAGCGTATGGTCGTTGTCGCCTGCGGCACGGCCTACCACGCCGGGCTCCTCGGCAAGTACGCGATCGAGCGGCTCGCCCGGTTGCCCGTAGAGGTCGCGGTGGCGAGCGAGTACCGCTATGCGGACCCGGTCGGCGACGAGCGCACCCTCGTCATCGCCATAAGCCAGAGCGGGGAGACTACCGATACTCTGGCCGCCGTCGAGGCGGCGCGTAGTTTCGGCGCCCGCGTCCTCGCGGTGACGAACACGCAAGGCTCGCTCATCACGCGCGAGGCGGACGCCGTGCTCCTAACGAAGGCCGGTCCCGAGGTTGGGGTCGCCGCTACGAAGACCTTCCTCACGCAGGTCGCGGCCCTGTATCTCCTGGCGCTGAAGCTCGCGGGGACGCGGGGCTCCCGCCCCTCGGAGGAGCTAGCGGAGATCGGGATGGGCTTGAGGCGTTCGCCGGAGAAGGTCGAGGAGGCTCTGGGGCTGCTGGAGGGGCGGGTCGGGGAGGCCGTCGAGGTGTTTGCCGGGGCGCGGTGCGCACTGTTCTTGGGGCGGGGTCACCTGTACCCGGCGGCGCTGGAGGGGGCGTTGAAGCTCAAGGAGATCTCCTACCTCCCTG
>JADDPM010000224.1:1846-2441 GCA_016781885.1 Rubrobacter sp. | reverse complement strand
CATAAGGAGCCGCAGCACGAGAGGAGCCCGTGGGCAGCCCGCATCCGGGCCGTCGAGGAGTTGCTGGAGGAGAAAGGAGTCTTCACCAAGGAAGAGATAGAGGCCCAGGTAAAGTACATGGAGGCCCGCACCTACGAGAACGGTGCGCGGCTCGTCGCCCGCGCGTGGGTAGATTCCACGTTCAAAGAGCGCCTGCTCTCCGACACGAAGGCCGCCGCGATGGAGCTTGGCCTGGACGCCTCTGGGCCGGTCGAGTTCTTGACGGTCGAGAACACCGACGAGGTCCACAACGTCATCGTCTGCACTTTGTGCTCCTGCTACCCGCGGGCCATCCTTGGCCGCCCGCCGGACTGGTACAAGAGCTTCGCCTACCGCTCCCGCGTCGTCGTGGAGCCACGCGAGGTGCTTCGCGAGTTCGGGCTGGAGCTGCCGGAGGGCAAGCGCATAGCCGTCCACGACAGCTCGGCAGACCTTCGTTACCTCGTTCTCCCGCAGCGCCCGGAAGGGACGGAGGGGATGAGCGAAGACGAGCTGGCCGCGCTCGTCACGCGGGACAGCCTCATCGGGACGGACGTGCCCCGCACCGCGCGGGAGG
>JADDPM010000224.1:0-1747 GCA_016781885.1 Rubrobacter sp. | reverse complement strand
GTGAGCTTGCCAGAAGGACCGAGGGTGCGGGATGATCTTGGTGGATACCGGGTGGTGCCATGTAGCAACCCCGAGGTCGAGGCCTTCGGATGGGTGATCGGCCCCAGGTTGGCCGATTAATCAGCTCCCACGACCCTGACCCTCTTGCGATGCGCCTGCACGACGCGGAACGAGAGGACCGTGTATGCCAGGGTTGCGGGTTATAACAAGACGCGTATGGTGAAGAGAGAAGGGTTCGGGAAGAGAAGCCTGGGCCGGCTCCCCGAGTTGTCGAAGTTGTTGACGCTGAGTTTGTTAGTGCTCGCCGGTGTCTCCTGTGGTGGGCGGGCGGGGTCCGATGGGCCGGGTGAGGGTTCCTTTACCCGGGGTTCTTTCACCAACGAGCACGGGACGCGAGATTACCGGCTGTACGTCCCGAGTGACTATGAAGAACAGCGCGTTCCCCTGATCGTCATGCTGCACGGGTGTGGACAGGATGCCGAAGATTTCGCCGCCGGCACGCGGATGAACGTTCTCGCCGAGCGGGAGACGTTCCTCGTCCTCTACCCGGAGCAGGATCCGGGCGCAAACCCGTTGAGTTGCTGGGACTGGTTCGAGCCGCCCAACCAGGAGAGAGGCAGAGGCGAACCCTCGATTATCGCCGGTGCTACAGAGAGAGTCATCGCCGAGCACAACGTCGACACGGAGCGCGTTTACGTCGCCGGGATCTCCGCCGGAGGAGCCATGACCAGTATCATGGGGGCGACGTACCCGGACCTCTACGCCGCCATCGGTGTGCACTCGGGGCTCCAATACGGAGCCGCCGAGGATAGTAGGCAGGCTCTGGTGGTTCAGAAGACGGGCGGACCGGACCCTGATTGGCACGGCTACCGTGCTTTCCTGAGCGCCCGTCCGGAGGCGCGGGTCCTCCCGGCGATCATCTTTCATGGAGAGGACGACACGGTAGTCAACGTCGTGAACGCCCATCAAGCGATCTCACAATGGGCGCAGACGAACGATTACGCGTACGACGGCTCGGACAACGATGACATCACCGACGAGCCGGCCGACGCTCTCCGGGAACAAACGCCGGAGGGCTACGATTACGTCAGATACATCTATGAGAACCCGGAAGGGGATGTAGTCATGGAGAAGTGGATCGTCGAGGAGCTTGGCCATGACTGGTCGGGTGGCGACACCGAGGGATCCTACGCCGATCCTGAGGGGCCCGATGCCTCCGCGGAGATGGTCCGTTTCTTTGCTCAACACCCGCAAGGGTAGCTAGCGGGATAGCTAGCGGTGCCTCGGGAGGCTGAGACCTCGTGCCTCCCCGGGCTCTCCCCACGCGCAGCGGTCGACGGGCGCCACCGGGACGTCCGTCAGCGGGATCTTCTTTCGTCGATCAGGGGTCTGTATGTGTCCTTGTGGAGGATGCCATCGTAGACGACCTTGCCGTCCCGCTTATAGGTCTGGTAGGTAATCCGCTCTGATGGAAATTCATCGCCGATTCATCGCCGCGTGCTTCTATGTGTGGGAGATTCGGAGGAGCTTATAGCAGAGCACGGAAAGGGGTTCCGCCGACACGCGCGGCGACCCGGTAGCCGGTCGAGGGGCCTATCCTCTTGCCCGGAGGGTGATACTCGATGACCACGAGCAACGACGACGGCGCAAACCTCTCATCGCGAGCCCGGGCCTGGTTCGACAGGTTGAGTCGGGTCAAGAAGGCGTTGGCCACCTCGGCGGCGTTGGTGATCACCGTCGGCGGGGT
>JADDPM010000022.1 GCA_016781885.1 Rubrobacter sp. | reverse complement strand
CCTATCCGCGCAGCCTCTAAGTAAAACAACTTGTAGATTATCTCGAAAAGCGAATTTTCAATGCACGAACCGGACCACCTGGGGTTCTCCTGGGGCCGATCGCGGGCTAGGATAGTGTCTTTGTGCGACGAGGAGGCGATATGAGACTGCGAACGGTAGCCGCGGCTGTAGCGGGTAGCCTTGCCGGGCTCTCGGCGTTGAACCGGAGGTTGAGAAAGGTCGGGGAGCCCGCGCGGCTCGCGGGCGGCGAGGAGCGACGCTACAACTGGCGGGGCTGGAGGCTAGCGTACCAGGTGGCGGGAGAGGCAAGCGCACCACCGGTGTTGCTGGTACATGGAGTCTACGCGGGGGCGTCGTCTTACGAGTTCCGCAAGAACTTCCGGGGGCTCTCAGAGGACTTTCGGGTGTATGCGCTGGACCTGTTGGGGTGTGGGCTCTCGGAGAGACCGCTACGCTCGTATGGGCCGGAGGACGTCGCCGCGCAGGTCGAGGACTTCGCGCGGGAGGAGATCGGGGGGCAGACCCATCTCGTGGCGAGCTCGCTCTCGGCGGCGCTCGTCGTGCCGGCAGCAGTCCGCAGCCCGAGGCTTTTCAAGAAGCTCGTCCTCATCTGCCCGACCGGCCTAGGGGGCAGCCTCGACCGATCCTCCGGCGCTTTGGGCGACGCGGTCCACGGCCTCTTTCGCGCGCCCGTCCTCGGGGACGCCCTCTACAACGCCATCGTCTCCCGGCGCGGCATCCGCTACTTCCTCGGCGGCATGTCCTATCATGACCAGAAGTTCGTCACGCAAGACCTCGTCGAGGACTATTACCGGACGAGCCACCAGCCGGGGGCGAAGCACTTCCCGGCGGCGTTCGTCTCCGGCAAGCTCAACCTCGGGCTCTCGGAGCTGTGGCCGCGCGTACCCCACAAGACCCTTATCGCCTGGGGTCAGAAGGCGCGCATCGCGCCGGTCTCGCAGGCGAGCCGATTCGTCCGGCTAAACCCCCGGGCAGAGATGAAGGTATTCCGCAACGCCGCCCTCCTGCCCCACGATGAGCGGGCCGAGACCTTTAACCAGGAGACAAAGAAGTTCTTCCTCAAAGGTACGAGGAAGAAGGCCGGGGCCTGAAACACGTTTGCAGGGTTGGATCAGGCCTATCCTATAAGCCCCACGCACGAGAGGCTTGCGCTGCCCGCGGACCCGTCAGGCCGTGGCGTGGAGGGGCTGATCTGGGCTCGTATATCTTGAGTTGGCTAGAAGGGCATTGGCTACTCCTCATCATCTATACTCCCCAGATGTCTGTTGCGAAGGCTTCAGGCGCACAGCTCCTGGATCGGGCCTGGGGCCTTCCGGGCAACCGGTTGCCATATAGAGCGTAGGTGTAGGCTGTCATCTCGGCGGCGCCCCTCGTGGCAACTCACCAAAACCGGTCACCTTGAGGCTGCGCGTCACGGTTGTCCCATCCGTAACCGGGTATAGAATAAGTACAGGTTGCGGCCGGTAACTCCTCCTCGCGACCGTCTCCGAGGTAAGGGCCTCTCTCGTAAGAAGCGGCGGTTTTTGAAGACTTTTTATAGGCTAATGTCGTTCACCCGAGGCCGGGGCTACCTGCTGGCCCTGGGCTTCATCTGCGCCGTGGGGGTTACGCTCGCGGGGATAGCCATCCCCTGGCTCGTCAAGGAGGGGATAGACCGGGCGCTGCCGCCCGATGGGCCCCGCGATACGGATCTTCTGTGGCCGCTGGCCGGGGGGATACTCGGGCTGGCACTCTTGCGCTTCCTCTTCGGCTTCGGGCGACGCCTCGCGACGAACTACCTCGGACACGTCGTCGAGTACCGGATGCGCGAGGCGCTCTTCGAGAAGATGCTCTCCCTGCACCACGGCTTCTACGACAAGGCCTCCACCGGAGAGCTGGTCTCGCGGGCAACGAACGACCTGCGCGTGGTGCGCTTCTTTATCGGCTGGGGGATTTTCCAGCTGTTCATAAGCGTCCTGACGCTCGTCGTGGTCTCGGCGGCGCTGTTGTACCTGAATGCACCGCTGGCGCTGATCGTGCTCAGTCCAATGCCTCTTCTCGCGTTCGCGGCGTGGCGGTTCGCGGGCAAGGTTCACCCGATCTTCCGCTCCGTCCAGCAGAAGCTCGCCGACGTGACGACGAGCGTGCAGGAGAACGTCTCCGGCATCCGGGTAGTAAAGAGCTTCTCGCGCGAGCCGTTCGAGCGGGATCAGTTCGGCGGCCGTGCCGAGAGCGTCATGAACGAGACTCTCGCCGCCAGGGGCTTGAGGGCGTTCTATATACCGGGGATGAGCTTCGTGCCGGCGACCTCCATCGCCATCCTGATCCTCTTCGGCGGGAGGGCCGTCATCGAGGGGACGCTCACCGTCGGTGAGTTCGCCCTCTTCCAGCTCTACCTCATGCAACTAGTGTGGCCGATGCAGGGCTTCGGGCTGGTAATAGACCAGGGCCAGAGGGCGCTCGCCTCGTGCGAGAGGGTCTTCGAGATCCTGGACTCCCAGCACGACGTAAGCCCGCCCGAAGAGCCTAAACCGCCCCTACAAGAGACGCCCGGCATCGAGTTCCGGGACGTCTCCTTCTCTTATGGCGATGGAGAGCCTGTCTTGAACGGCGTGAGTCTGAAGGTCGAGCCCGGCGAGACGGTGGCCGTAGTCGGGGCTACGGGGAGCGGTAAGTCCACGCTGCTCTCGCTGATCCCGCGCTTCTACGACCCGGACGAAGGCTCGGTCCTTGTAGGAGAAGTGGACGTTCGGGAGCTGGACCTCGGGGAGCTCAGGCGGAGCGTGGGGGTGGTGCCGCAGGAGACGTTTCTGTTCTCCGAGAAGATCCGGGACAACATCACCTTCGGCAACCCCGATGCCACGCAGAAGGAGATCGAGCACGCTGCCAGAGTCGCCGGTATACACGGCCAGATACTCGCCTTCCCCGACGGCTACGGCACGATGGTCGGAGAGTGGGGTATCACCCTCTCCGGCGGCCAAAAACAGCGCCTCGCCATAGCCCGCGCCCTCGTCAAAGACCCGAATATACTCATCCTCGACGACGCCACGAGCAGCGTTGACGCCGAGACGGAGAAGTCCATCCAGGAGGCCTTACGGGGCACGCTACGAGAGTCCTCCGGCCGGACGACGTTCATCGTCGCCCACCGGCTCTCGACGATACTCCTGGCAGACCGCATAGTCGTCCTCGAAGGGGGCCGCGTCGCCGAGACGGGCACGCATGAGGAGTTGCTACAGCAACGGGGCCGCTACCACGCCCTCTACGGCGAAGAGAGGCGCGACGAGAGGATGCCCGCTTGAGGCGCTTGAGGTCCTACCTGCTCGGGTTTCCACTGCTCAGGCTCTTTACGTTCGCGGCGCCCTACAAGACGCGGCTCTTTTGGCTCGGGCTCGTGACGGTGCTGCTTACGGCGGCGAGCCTCTCGGAGCCCCTGATCATCGGGTACGCCATAGACGCGGGTCTTATCGCGGGATCTCTCACGGTCATCTATGCGATGGTCGGCCTCTACGTCGGCGTCAACGTACTGACGTGGGCGTTGTCCTACGTGCAGACCTTCGGGATGGGGTGGGTCGGGCAGCACATAATCCTGGATCTCAGGAACGCCCTCTTCGGGCACTTGCAGTCGCTCAGCCTACAGTTCTACTCAGAGCAGAAGGCCGGTTGGATCATCTCGCGCCTCACGAACGACATCGAGAACTTCAACACCCTCCTCAACGACGGCGTCCAGAACCTCGTCAAGAACGGGCTTACCCTGATCGGGGTGTTCGTAGCGATCTTCTTTGTCGACTGGCGCCTCGCCCTCGCTACCCTCTCCATCCTCCCGATCATGGTCGCCGGTACGGCCATCTTCCGCATACAGAGCTGGAAGGCCTACCGCGCCGCCCGCGAAGCGGTCGCCGAAGTCGTCGCCCACCTCCAGGAGGACGTCTCCGGGCTGCGCGTCGTCCAGGCGTTCACCCGCGAGAGGACGAGCGCCGCCCGGTTCGCCGAGCGCAACCGCGCCTACCGCCGCGCCAACACCCGGGCCACCGTCCTGAGCGCCGTCTACTTCCCCGGAGTCGAGCTGTTGGGCTCCGCCGGCCTTGCCGTCGTCCTCCTGTACGGCGGCTACCGCGTCGTCGCCGGGGAGATGACGGTCGGCGAGCTCGTCGCGTTCGTCGGGCTCCTGAACATGTTTTTTCAACCCATCCAGCAACTCAGCCAACTCTACTCCGACCTCCAGAGCACCCTCGCCTCCCTCGAAAAGGTCTTCGCCGTCCTCGACACCGAACCCGACCGAGCCGACCGCTCGAACGCGAAGGAGCTCGACTCTTTACGCGGAGACGTCGAATTTGAGAACGTTTCTTTCGCCTACGGGGAAGACAAGGTGCTAGAGGACGTCAGTTTCCGCATAAGTCCGGGTGAGACCCTGGCTATCGTCGGCGAGACAGGCGCGGGCAAGAGCACCGTGATCAAGCTCCTGAGCCGCTTCTACGACCCTACAGAAGGCACGGTCCGCGTAGACGGTGAGGACCTGAGTACGGTGCGCGGCTCCTCCCTGCGCCGCCATATGGGCGTCGTCCTCCAGGACACCTTCCTCTTCACCGGCACCATAGAGGAGAACATCCGCTACGGCCGCCCGGACGCCACCGACGAGGAGATAGTCGCCGCCGCCGAAACGGTCGGCGCCGACGACTTCATCCGGCGCTTCCCGGAGGGCTACGAGACGCAGGTGAGGGAGCGTGGCGGCCGGCTCTCCGTCGGGGAGCGCCAGCTAGTAGCCTTCGCCCGCGCCCTCCTCGCCGACCCGAAGCTCCTCGTCCTCGACGAGGCGACCAGCAGCGTGGACCTGACGACAGAGGCGAGGATAGAGGCCGCGCTCGACAAACTCTTAGCGGGACGGACCTCCATCGTGATCGCTCACCGCCTCTCCACCGTCCGCCGCGCCGACCGCATCCTGGTCATGGGCGAGGGGCGCGTCCTCGAAGTAGGCACCCACGACGAGCTGCTCGCCCGTCCCTCAGCCTACCGCCGCCTCCACGAGTCGCAGTTCGCGGCGTAAGAGATTTCGGCCGTCAGCAGCGCAATCTGGTTGCTGGCTTTTCTACGGCTCGTCCCGGTCGCCGACCTCGGCGGGCGGGCTGGTCGCCTCGACGGCGGTGAAGGTTTCGAGGATATTGTAGGTGTGCGTAGCGCCTTTGGGGACGGTCCAGGAGTCTCCGGTAGACAGGGGGATCACCTCTCCCTCCAGGTGTAGCTCCGCCCGGCCGCCGAGGACGTAGCCGACGGTCTCGTACTCGCGCGCGGCCTCGGGCTTTGGCTCGCTCGGCTCCTCGCCGTCCCAGAGGCGCATTGACACGGACTGCCCCGAGGCCAGGTACCTCTGCCCCATCTCGCCCCGCGAGGCCCGCCCGGCGTTCACCTTGTCTACGTTCTTCTCCTCGGACATCGCTCCTCCTCATGCTCCGTGTCAGGTTCTGGCAGGTTACCTGTCTTACCCATGCGCCGGATCGGTTACTCGCCAACGCGGCCGGAGACGCGCTCGTCGGCGGTCGGGACGTCGCCGGACATGGCCTTTTCGCGTCTCCTGTACGAGACCAGGCTGACACCGAGCAGGACTAGGAGACCGCCGAGTATCTGCGCCGTGACGAGGCGTTCGCCCAGAGCCGGCACGGCGATGGCAGCGGTAAAGAGAGGGATGAGGTTCAGGAAGATGGCCCCGCGGGCAGTTCCGAGGCGGCCGATGCCGGCGGTCCAGGACAGAAAAGCTGCAACACCGGCCACGATACCGATGTACAGGAACCCCGCGAGCACGGCCGGGATGATCTCCCCATGCTCCCGGGTAGCCAGCTCGTAACCGCCGGTGATTATTAGCAGAGGGAAGGCGAGAAACACGCTCACGGTGGTTGCGGCGAGCGGCGAGAGCGTGCGCGTTACGCGCCCGCCGAGGACGGTATAGACCGCCCAGCAGAACGCCGCGACGAGCATCAACAGGTCGCCACGGTTGGGCGAGAGGTTCGCCAACGTCTCTAGAGAGCCCCGGGAGACGACCCACGCCACCCCGAGGAGGCACACGAAAGAGCCCAAAAGGCCCCGCCCGGTCGGACGGCCATCTCCCAGCGCCGCGGCGACGAAGAGCGCGAGTATGGGCGTGGCGCCGTTTATGAGCGCGGCGTTGACGCTCGTAGTCTCGGAGAGCGCCAGGTAGACGAGGGAGTTGAAGAGCAGAACCCCGGTCACGGCCATGATCAGGAGCGACGGCCACAGCCGCGCGGCGGGCCGCACGAAAGCCGTGCCCTCGCGCAACAACGTGAGCGGGACGAGGACGCACAGGGCAATGCACCAGCGAACCAGGTTGAGTCCGAAGGGCGGCAACACCTCCACGAGCGGCCCTCCGACGACGAAGTTGCCGGCCCAGAACAGGGTCGCAAAGACCAGAAGCACGTGCGGCGGGATTTTCAAGCTTTCGTTACCTCCCGTGTAGATCCGGCGCCACGGCCCGACGAATACACCGGCAGGCTTATGCCCAGATGGTCGTTCGCCCCTCGGGTTTTTCGAGAGCGGCGGACGGCTAGAAGTCCTCCGAGGGCAGCTCGAAGATGGTCTCGACCTTCGTGTAGTTGCCGGCGAGGCGGCCAAGAGGATCTAGGGCGGAGATGTCTATGCGGCCGTTGCGGTATAGCTCATCCCGGACGTGAAAGCGGACCATTCGTCCTATCACGAGGTGGTCGCTCCCCAGCGGGATCACCCGGTCGAGGAGACACTCCATGCTCACGCCAGCCTCCCCAACCCTCGGTGCCCTGACCACCTCGCAGGGGGCCGGGGTAAGGCCCGCCTTCTCGAACTCGTCGGCCTCGGGCGGGTGGCTCTTCGACGACTCGTACATGTTGTTCGAGAGCGAGAGGGAGACGATGTTTATGACGAACTCCCCCGTCTGCTCTACGTTACTTAAAGTGTCCTTTGAGGAAGCGTCGTCGCTGCTGCGCGGCCCCAGGCTGATACACAGCATCGGCGGGTTGCGGGAGGCGACGGTGAAGAAGCTGAAGGGTGCTAAGTTGCGGATGCCCTCGCGGCTCACGGTAGAGGTCCAGGCTATCGGACGCGGCACGACCGAACCGATAAGCAGCTTGTAGACGCTCTGCGGGTCGAGCTCCGAGGGATCTATGACCACGGCCTTCCTCTCTCTGCGCCCTCTGACAGACGCAGGGATTGTACGTCGGCCGAAGACCCTGCGCACCCTCGTACGCCTGGAGCTGTGGGCTACAGGTAACTCCTCAGCAAGAGGTACGGGACGGTGCAGGCTGCGAGTATGATCCCGGCGTCGCGCCCCCCGAAGCAAAGAACCGATGCGGGGTTGCGGCGTCGAAGTGCGCGGCATCGCCCGCTTCCAACACGAACTCTTCGTCCCCGAGCTTCAAGCTCAACCGCCCGGAGAGGACGTACATCCACTGCTCCCCCTCGTGCTGATACACCACGTCCTCCCCGCGCTTCACCGGGACGACGATCCGCAACGGTTGCATGTTGAAGGTCCAACTCTTGCTGGAGAGGTTCGTGTAGAGCAGGCCGCGGCCCCGCTGTACGGGGCTACCAGCCGCCCGTTCAATCGCGCGGCTCGGGACATACAACGCAGCTACTCTATACTTATCGCCATACAAGGGGGCGGGGAGCCTCGCGCTACCGGTTCGAAGGCGGTGCCTGTCTACGAAGGCGGGGGAAAGGATGCGTGGCCGGTGTCGGACATCACGAGGAGCCAGGAGTTCACGCGCGAGGAGGTAGGTCTCGCCCTGAGGAACCACGGGATGCACCTTGAAGGGCTGCGCTACCCCATAACCCCCATCGGCATGCACTACCTCCTCATTCACTTCGACATCCCCTTCGTCGATCCGACCGCCTACGAGCTCTCTATAGAGGGACATGTTCGCAACCCGCTGCGCCTCACCCTCGACCAGATAAAGGCGCGTCCGGCGGTCACCATGCCGGTGATGATGGAGTGCTCCGGCAACGGCCGCGCCGGTCTGCAGCCGCGCGCGATCTCCGCCCCCTGGCAAGAGGAGGCTGTCGGGTGCGCCGAGTGGACGGGTACGCTGCTCGGCCCCATCCTCGAAGAGGCCGGACTGTTGGACGAGGCGGTCGAGATCCTCTTTACCGGCCACGACCGCGGCCTCGACGATGGCGTGGAGCACGACTATGAGCGGAGCCTCTCCGTAGAGGAGGCCTTACGCGAGGAGATGTTGCTCGCCTACGGCATGAACGGCCAACCGTTGCCTTCCCAGCACGGCGCCCCCTTGAGGCTCCTCGCGCCCGACTGGTATGGGATGGCGTCGGTGAAGTGGCTGAAGCGGATCACCGCGCTCGACAAGCCGTTCGACGGTATCCAGCAGGCGGCCAAGTACCATTACAAGTCCTCGAAGGAGGACCCGGGCACCCCGATCACTTACAAGACCCCGCATGCCCTGATGGTCCCTCCGGGCGTCCCGGATTACCTCTCCCGCACCCGCTACCTGAAGTTAGGCCGCGTGACCGTGCAGGGCCGGGCGTGGTCCGGGCGGAGCCCCGTCGAGAGGGTCGAGTTCAGCGCCGACGGCGGCCGCACCTGGGATGATGCTTCACTCGGCGAGCAGGTAGGGAAATACGGGTGGGCCGGTTGGTCCTACGAATGGGAGGCGTGGGAGCCAGGCGAGTACGAGCTATGCGTCCGGGCCACCGATGCGGCCGGAGATGCGCAACCGCTCGACCCAGAGGAGGCATGGAACTACGGCGGATACCAGAACAACGCCGTTCAGCGCGTACACGTCTTCGTCGAGTAATTGCTACACCACCCCTGCGGGAGAGAATGTCGAGAGGCAAGCCCGCCACCCGTTACGTTCGGGGTCGCGGTCCTTGCCCTGCTAGCCCCGTCCCAGGCCCACGATGGCGGCGTAGAGGTCGAGGCGGTTCACGATGCCGACCACCCTTCCGTTCTCGGTGACGACGACGCTCGATACCCCGTCGTGAACCATCTTGTGGGCGGCGACGACCTCGCTCTTGTCCACCTCTATCTGGGAGACCTCCGTGGTCATCACCTCACCCACCGGGGTCTCGGCCGATTCAGCGAAGTAGTCCACCCACCGATCCCCGGCCTCGGAGACGAAGGAGACGTCCTGCATGATCTTCAGGTAATCGGGCAACGCCGAGGCGAGGAGGTGCGCGTCGCTCACGAAGCCGACCAGGGTCCCCTCCTCGTCGACCACCGGAACGCCGGGGACGTTGTTCTCGAGCAAGACTTTCATAGCCTCCCTCTCCGAGACGTCGGGAGTCACGGTCACGGCCGGGTGCATGATCTCTTTGAGATCTATGTCCCTGCTGGTCTCCCGGCGGGAGGGTCTCTCGCTGCTCACGTCTACCTCCAGGCGATTCGCTCCGGACGCCATAGGAGCGCCGCTCGAAATGTGATTATATACTGACCCCGATGGAGGAGATCTTTGCCGTAGCGCTCTTCGCCCTGGTGCTCACGGGCATCGCCGCCGAACTGTTGAACCGGACAGTCGCGGCCCTGCTCGGAGCGGTCATCATCGTCTCGTTCGGCGTCGTCGAGCAGTCCGAGGCAGCGAGCGAGTTCATAGACTGGAACACCATCGGCCTGCTCGCCGGGATGATGATAATAGTCGCTATCCTGAACAAGACCGGCGTCTTCGAGTACCTGGCGATAAAGAGCGGTCAGTGGGGCAAGGGGCGTCCGGGTAGGATCCTGATCCTGCTCAGCATCGTTACCGCCTTTCTCTCCGCCTTTCTGGACAATGTTACTACCGTGATCCTGATGGTCCCGGTGACCTTCCTGCTCGCTGACGCTCTGGACGTCCCGGCGCTACCGTTCTTGCTGGCCCAGGTCATGGCCTCGAACATCGGCGGGGCTGCCACCCTGATCGGCGACCCGCCGAACATCCTCATAGGGAGCGCGGCGAGCCTCACCTTCGCCGACTTCGTCCTGAACCTTACCCCCGTGGTCCTCCTCGCCCTGCCGGTGATCCTCGTCTTCTTCTACTTCGTGTTCCGCAGGGAGCTTCGAGCCAGCACGGACGCCGAAGGGACGATCGAGAAACTGGACGCGCGTGGCGCCATCCGCGATCCCGTCCTGCTCCGTAAGTCCTCGATCGTCCTCGGCGCGGTCATCCTCGGGTTCTTTTTGCACGGCGCCCTGCATCTGGAGGCGGCAACCATAGCCCTCTTCGGGGCCGCCGTCCTGATGCTCTACGCCAAGAGCGATGTCGAGGAGGTGCTGCGCGAGATAGAGTGGCCGACCCTCCTCTTCTTCGTCGGGCTCTTCGTGCTCGTCGGCGGCCTGGAGGTGACGGGCTTCGTGGGTAGGATAGCCGAGCTCCTCACCGGGGCCAGCGACTCTCTGGCCTTTACCGCGATGCTGGTGATGTGGGGTAGTGCTATCGCCTCCGGGGTCGTAGACAACATCCCGTTCACGGCGACCATGATCCCGGTAATACAGGAGCTCGCGGTGGCGGAGGGCCTCTCCGAAGCAGAGGTACGCCCCCTGTGGTGGGCTTTAGCCATCGGGGCCGACTTCGGGGGCAACGCCACCCTGATCGGCGCGTCGGCCAACGTCGTGGTGGCCGGGATGAGCGAGCGGGCGGGCAAGAAGATCTCCTTCGTCAAGTTCATGCTCTACGGAATACCCGTCACCTTGCTCTCCCTCCTCGTGGCGACGCCTTACGTACTGTTCAGGTACTACCTGTAACTATCAGACCAGGAAGAGGAGCACGTATCCGGTCGAGATCATGATGGATATGAGGGCCATGGGTAAGCCCACGATGAGGAACCGCCCGAAGGAGATAGAGATCCCCACCTTCTCCGCCATGCCGGCCACCACCAGGTTCGCCGACGCTCCGATCAGGGTGGCGTTGCCGCCGAGACAGGCCCCTAGGGAGAGCGACCACCACATGGGCTCCAGGGCAGCGGCGTCGTAGCCGCGAGCCTCGCCTAGCTGCTCGACGACCGGGATCATGGTCGCCGTGAACGGAATGTTGTCCACAACAGCCGAGGCGGCAGCGCTGCCCCAGAGGATGGTGAGGGCCGTGACGCCCGGAGAGCTTGAAGAAGAGGCCAGAGCCTTGGCTACTGCGCCGATGATACCGACCGTCTCCAACGCCCCGACCATCACGAAGAGGCCGACGAAAAAGAGAATGGTCGGCCACTCTACCTCGTGCAGAACCCCCTCCACATCTGAGCGGCTGACGACCATAGCCAGCGCCGCGCCGGCGAGCGCCACTACCGCGGGCCCGACGCCGGTTACGTCCTGCAAAAAGAAGCCGAGCACGGTCGCCCCCGTCACCAGTCCCCCGCGGATCAGCAGGCTGCGGTCGGTTATGGTCGCGACCGGGTCGAGGGCCAGGATCTCACGCTGAGTCTCCTCCGAGGAACGCAACTTGCGCCCGTAAACGAACCAGAGGACGGCGAGCGTCACGGTGAGTATCACCACTACCGGCGGCCCGAGGTTCACTATGAACGAGTTGAACGAGAGGCCCGTGGCGGTCCCGATAATGATGTTCGGTGGATCTCCGACCAGCGTGGCGGTGCCGCCGATGTTCGACGCGATGACCTCTACGAGTAGGAACGGCACCGGATCCGCGCCCAGGATGTCGGCGAGGAGGAGCGTTATCGGGAAGACCAGGAGCACGGTCGTTACGTTGTCCAGGAAAGCGGAGAGTACGGCGGTGACGACCCCGAGATACACCAGGATGCGCCCCGGCCGCCCCTTGGCGATCTGGGCGCTCCGGATCGCCAGATACCCGAAGATTCCGGTCTCCTTCAAGATGCCCACGAGGAGCATCATCCCGATGAGGAGCCCCAAAGTCTCCCAGTTGACGGCCTCGATGGCCTCTTCCTGCCCGATGGCCCCGGCCACCACCACGAGCACCGCTCCAATGAGCGCAGCGGGCGTCCGATGGACCTTCTCCGCCGCGAAGAGCACCAGCACCGCCACGAAGACCGCCGCGGCGAAGAAGCTCAAACCCGCGCCCAGAAGATCGTTATGGTTCTCACCGCCACAAGATCACGACCGGGGACGGTTCAAACCTCAGGCTCTAGGCCGTCGGACCCGCTTTCTTGACCTCCTCATCGACCTCGTTCTCGAACTTCTTGAAGTTCTCGGCGAAGAGGCTGGCGAGCTTCCTTGCCTGCTCGTCATAGGCGTCCTTATCGACCCAGGTCTCGCGCGGGTCGAGAACTTTGGTCGGGACGCCGGGGACCTCCTTGGGCACGTACAGGCCGAAGAAGGGGTCTTCCCGCGTCTCGGCGCCGTCGAGCTTGCCATTTATTACGGCCCGGACCATATTGCGCGTGTCTGCTATGTCTATTCGGCTCCCCACCCCGTAGGGGCCGCCCGACCAGCCGGTGTTTATGAGGTAGCAGCGCGTGCCGTGCTCCCTTAGCTTCTCGGAGAGCATCGTCGAGTAGGTCGTGGCCGGCAGCGGCAGGAAGGGCGCTCCGAAGCACGTTGAGAACGTCGCCTCTACCTCGCTCTCCATGTCCGCCTCGGTGCCGGCGAGCTTCGCCGTGTAGCCCGAGAGGAAGTAGTAGGCGGCCTGCTCCGGGGTGAGGGCGCTTATGGGCGGCAGTACTCCGAAGGCGTCGGCTGTGAGGAAGAGGACGGCCTCTGGATGGCCGCCCTTGCCGTCGGGGACGGAGTTCTCTATGTACTCGAGAGGGTAAGCGGCGCGAGTGTTCTCGGTGATGTAGCTGTCCTCGTAGTCGACCTCTCGGCTCTGGCGGTCCAGGGTAACGTTCTCAAGCACGCACCCGAAGCGGATGGCGTTGTAGATCTGGCGCTCCTTCTCCTCCGAGAGGTCTATGGTCTTGGCGTAGCAGCCTCCCTCGAAGTTGAAGACGCCCTCGTCGGACCAGCCGTGCTCGTCGTCCCCGATGAGCCTGCGCTCCGGATCGGCCGAGAGCGTGGTCTTGCCGGTCCCGGAGAGGCCGAAGAAGAGCGCGACGTCGTCCCTCTCGCCCATGTTCGCCGAGCAGTGCATCGAGAAGACGCCATGCTCGGTCGGCAGGACGAAGTTGAGGACGCTGAAGATGCTTTTCTTGATCTCGCCCGCGTACCCGGAGCCGGCGATTAGCACCACCTTGCGCGAGAAATCTATCCCCACAAAGGTCTCGGAGTCGGTGCCGTCCTCCTCGGGCTCGGCAAGGAAGCCGGGCACCGAGAGCACGGTCCACTCGGGCTCGAAGTCCTCTAGCTCCTCCTTCGTCGGACGCCGGAAGAGCTGGCGGGCGAAGAGGGCGTGCCAGGCGTGCTCGGTGGCGACCTGCACGTTGAGGCGGTACCTCGGGTCGGCACCTGCGTAGGCGTCCATGACGTAGAACTCCTCCAGGTTTCCGAGGTAGGTGGTCGCCTTGTCGAGGATGGCCTGGAAGGCCTCGGTGGAGAAGGGTTTGTTGACGGCGCCCCAGTCCACCTTATCGCGCGTGAAGTCGTCCTCGATGACGAAGCGATCCTTTGGCGACCTACCCGTGCGTTTACCGGTCTTGGCGACTAAAGCGCCGTTACCGGCGAGCATCCCTTCCCTGCGCCGGACGGCGGCCTCCACGAGGCGCGCGGGGGGTAGATTTTCGTGTACCGCCCCGTAGCGCACCAGTCCAAGCCTCTCCAGCGTCATCTTGCGTACCGCTACGTCCATATGATCCCTTTCCACCTGTTACCGAAACCGGTGTTGTTTATCCCGAGGGCCTAAGAGAGACCACTCAGTGTGGCCGGAAGTCTAGCAAAATAGAACAGCCTTCGTCGCCCGGGAGAAGCGGCGCCCTGTGCTATATTCCGCCCATCGCGCGAGCCAAACAGGGCCGCGTTTTACCGGGACGAGGGCGCGGAGGGCACGCATGGCGGGAGGCAGGGACCCGAACGAGAGTACCGTGACCCGCGTTGCCGTGATCCCGGGCGACGGTATCGGGCCGGAGGTAATCCGCTCCGGCATGGCGGTAATGCAGGCCGCCGCGTCGAACGACGCCTCTCTAGAGCTGGAGTTCGAGGAGTTCCCGTGGGGCTCGGAGCACTACCTCGAACACGGCGTCATGATGCCGGAGGACGCGCTCGAAACGCTGCGGGGTTTCGATGAGATCTACCTCGGGGCCGTGGGCTGGCCGACGGTCCCGGACCATGTCTCCCTCTGGGGCCTGCTGCTCCCGATCCGGCGCTCCTTCGACCAGTACGTGAACCTCCGCCCCGCCCGGCTGCTGCGCGGCGTCGAGAGTCCCCTTCGCCTCGCCGACCCGGCAGCCCTCGATATCGCGGTGGTCCGCGAGAATACAGAAGGGGAGTACTCGGACGCGGGCGGACGGCTCTACGGGGGAACTCCGCACGAGCTCGCCGTGCAGGAGAGCGTCTTTACGAGACGCGGAGTAGAGAGAATCTTGCACTACGCCTACGAGCTGGCGGTAGAGAGAAGCGGGCGTCTGGTCGGGGCGACGAAGTCAAACGGGATCAGCATCACGATGCCCTTCTTCGACGAGATCTTCCGCGAGGTCGGCGAGGAGTATTCTGGCGTCGAAGCCTCGCTCATGCACGCGGACGCCCTGGCTGCCCGGCTAATCCTGAACCCGGAACGCTTCGACGTGGTCGTAGGGTCGAACCTCTTTGGGGACCTGCTCTCGGAGATAACGGCTGCGATAAGCGGGGCCATCGGGATCGCGCCATCTGCCAACCTCAACCCGACCGGAGAGTTCCCCTCGCTCTTCGAGCCGATCCACGGCTCCGCCCCGGACATCGCCGGCAAGGGTATCGCGAACCCGGCCGGGGCGATCTGGGCCGCCGCACTCCTCCTCGAACACGCCGGCCACGCAACCGCGGGGAAACGAGTCCTCGACGCCCTCGAAGAAGCGATAGCCAGCGGCGCAAAGACCCCCGACCTCGGCGGCACGGCCGCCACGGGAGAGGTAACGGAGGCCGTTATCGGGCGTCTCTCCGGCGCTCCGGGCGAGTAGGGCGTCCCTCCTGTCGGAAACATGAACGGGGCCGGTAAGCGTCCGGGATGGGGCGTACTCTTCAGGGGGCTTCTGCCCTTCGCGGCGCTCCTGGCGGCGCTCCTGTCTCTGCCGGAGGATCTCGGCTCCCCGGCGCGGTGGGCATTGGCGATCACCGCGGGCACGCTCGCCGCGTGGGTCCTCGAACCCGTACCGCTCGCGGCGACCTCTATACCCATAGTCTTCCTGCTCGCCGCGACGGGCGCCGCCACCCCGGAGGGCGCGGCCTCCGGCTTCGGCTCCTCGGCGACCCTGCTGCTCGTGACGGGCTTCATGATGGCCGCCGCCCTTGAGAAGACGCCGCTCGCCCGCAGGCTCACCTACGGTTTTCTCCTGCGCGTGCCCCTTAGCTCCTCGGGCGTCCTCGCGGGGCTGCTCCTGGCGCTCGCCGCTCTGGCCTTCTTCGTGCCCTCGACCGTGGTGCGAGCCGTGGCGCTCCTGCCGGTCGTGGTGGTTATAGCGGAGGCGTTCGTCCGCCGGGGCTCGCCGAACGGGGCGAAGCGTCTCTTATTGGGCCTCGCCTTCGGGGCCACTTTGGGCGGTATCGCGGTCCTACCCGCGGCCGTGGTCAACGTGCTCGCTGTGGACCTCGTCGTCGGCTCGGGCGGGGAGCGCATCACGTACCTCGGCTGGCTCGCCCTGACGTGGCCAGTCGAGGTGCTGGCGTTCACGGCGCTGTGGGGCGGTCTCGTCCTGCTCTTCCCGGTCCACGACGAGGAGTCCATTAGCCGCGAGGCCGTCGCCGACCGCCTCGCCGATCTCGGCCCCGTCACGAACCCCGAGAGGCGGCTCGCGGGAATTCTGGTTTTCACGGCGCTATTGTGGGTCCTAGAGCCCGTAACAGGCTGGCACCCTTCGGTTCCGGCCTTCCTCGCGGTGGCGCTGATGACCGTCTCGCCGGTTCGCGTCGTCTCCTGGGAGGAGGTGTTGGGGATCTCCTGGGGCTCCATCTTCCTCTTTGGGGCGAGCCTCTCGCTGGCCTTCGCCCTCCGGGACACGGGGGCGGCGGTGTGGGTCGGAGAGGGACTGCTCGGGACGGGGGCGACGGATCTGGCACGTGCGGGCGCGGTCGCGGGGGTCCTGGTGGTCGCGGGGATAATGCTCGTCTACCAGCTCGCCTTCGCGGGTTCGACCCCGGCGGCGGCTACACTCCTGCCGGTCCTGCTCGCGGGCTCGGGCTCTCTCGGCCTGCCCGCGGAGGCGGTCGGCGTCACGGTGGCGCTGGCGGGCCTGGCGACGTTCGTCTTGCCCTCGCAGGCGATGTCCAACCTCGTCACCTACCAGACCGGCATGTACTCTTCGCGCGACCTGTTACGCGTCGGTCTCTTGCTCACGATACTGTTCCTAGCCATCCTCGGCGCGACCTCCCTCCTTTGGTGGCGCCCTTTGGGCTTTCTGGAATAGCCTCTCGGAGGTTATCTGTCTTCGGGGGTGATCCTGGTTATCTCCGGGGCGTGGCCTCTTCTGTAGACGAGGAGCGTGCGCTTGAACGTTATCACCACGACGCCGTCCTGGTTATAGCCGGTCGTCTTCACCGTGACGACGCCGACGTTCGGGCGGGATTTAGACTCCCGCCTCTCGAGTACCTCCGAGCGGGAGTAGATCGTATCGCCCTCGAACACGGGGGCGGGAAGGCGGATCTCATCCCATCCCAGATTGGCGAAGACGTTCTGCGAGACGTCGGTGACGCTCTGTCCGGTTACCAGGGCGACCGTAAAGGTCGAGTCCACGAGTGGCCTGCCGAACTCCGTCTTCTCAGCGTAAGCATGGTCGAAGTGTATCGGAGCCGTGTTCTGCGTCAGCAGCGTGAACCATGAGTTGTCCGTGGTCGTCACCGTTCGTCCGAGCGGATGCTCGTAGACGTCCCCGACCTCGAAGTCCTCGAAGAACCGTCCCCGCCAACCCTCTTTTACCGCCATCTGGCTCCTTCCCGTACTCTAGCGCTCCTCAGCCTGATCGTAACCCAAAACGGTAGCGGAGAATGAAATGAAAGGCCACTTCCTCATTCATGATCAGCAGGAGAACGGAAACGTTCCGCAGCGCCGTAGATCCTTGACCCTGAAGCGCGTAAGGCCGGTGTCCGGGTCGTAAAGTCCTCCAGCGAAGCCGGACACAATAGACAGGTCGATGCTATTCTTCCGGATGGGGCCGTGATCGGCAGAAATGAGGAGGCGGAGGCTTTGCGCGAGGTACGGGTAGAGGACGTAACTCAGGCCGTTAGCGACCTGTGCATCGAGGCGAACACGCGTCTGCCCGCGGGGCACCTGCGCGCTCTGCGGGAGGGTCTTGAGAGGGAGGAGTCTCCCTTGGGGCGGGAGGTGATCGAGCGGCTCCTGGAGAACGCCGAGGTCGCCGAGAGGGAGTGCATCGCCTTCTGCCAGGACACCGGGTACGCTGTCTTCTTCGCCGAGGTCGGGACGGAGGTCCGCTTCGTCGGGGGGGAGCTGGCAGAGGCGATAGACGAGGGGGTTCGGCGTGGCTACGACGAGGGTTATCTGAGGAAGAGCATCGTGAGGAGCCCCATCGAGCGGACCAACACCGGGGACAACACCCCGGCCATCGTGTACTACGACCTGGTGCCTGGGGACGGGCTGAAGCTGACGATGCTCGTGAAGGGCGCGGGCTGCGACAACATGAGCGCCTTGAGGATGCTCACGCCGGCGGAGGGGTTGACGGAGATGAAGAGGTTCGTGGTCGAGACTATAGAGAGGGCCGGCCCGAACGCAAGCCCGCCGCTGACAGTGGGGGTAGGGATAGGAGGGCCGTTCGAGAAGGCCGCCCAACTCGCCAAGAAGGCGCTCACCCGCCCCTCGGGGGAGCCGAACCCCGACCCCGAGCTGGCGAGGATCGAAGAAGAGCTTCTGGAGGAGATCAACGCTACCGGCATCGGCCCCGCAGGGTACGGCGGCAGGGTCACGGCCCTCGCCGTCCACGTCGAGAGCTTCCCGACGCACATCGCCGCCTTCCCGGTGGCCGTGAACCTGGACTGCCACTCCCACCGCACCGCCTCAGCCGAGTTGTGAGCAGGGAGCCGATCTACCTGGAGGTGCCGCTCTCGAAGGGGGGCGTGGAACCTCTGCGTACGGGTGACGTGGTACGTCTTAGCGGCCTTCTCTACGCGGCGCGGGACGCGACGCACGCCCGGATAGCGGAGGCTATAGATAAAGGGGAGCCGTTGCCGTTCGACCCCGAGGGGCAGGTAGTGTACTTCACGGGTCCGGCGCCGGCACGGCCAGGGCACGCTCTGGGACCGGCGGGGCCGACGACGGCGTCGAGGATGGACTCGTACTCGCCGCTGCTGATCGAGCGGGGGTTGAGGGGGATGGTCGGCAAGGGGTTACGCTCCCAAGAGGTGCGAGACGCGATGCGGCAGCACGGGTGCGTGTACTTCGGGGCGGTCGAGGGGACGGCGGCGCTCCTCGCCCGGCGCGTGAAGGAGGCCGAGATCGTGGCCTACGAGGACCTCGGCGCGGAGGCGGTGAGGCGTCTCTTGGTCGAGGAGTTCCCCGTGGTCGTCATCAACGATATGTACGGCGGGGATTTATACTTGGAGGGCCGCGAGAGGTGGCGGCGGAAGGTCGGGGAGGTTTAGGTCCCGTCTCTCCCGCGGGTTCTCCTTCTCGTCAGCGAGGAGCCCAGGAAATAGAGGAAAGCGGCATTAATCGCCGCCGAGATGAAGATCATCACGAGCAGGGACAGGTACGAACCTATCAGTCCGGGACTAACTATCTCCAGCACGACCACGAAGATAAGGCTCCAGGGCAGCGTCAGGTAGAAGGCCAACAGCCCCGACTCGACGAGTCCGGCCGGGTTCTCCTGTGCCGAGAGGCTCGTCCAGATCACGGACGCCGCCACCACCAGCAGGTATACCCCGGCGAGCACCAACCCGAACTTCGAAGAGACCTTCACGAGAGCATTGTACCGGAAGCACCGGCCGCCGGACTCCGAGAGCGTGGCTCTAGGAGCTCCCTGCGCGCCGGGCGACGATCTCTATGGTGTCGAGGTCGGGGGCGAGCTGGCGGGTAATGCCGTCTATGAGACCGATGGCGCGCCCCACGAGTAGCAAGTCGTTCGGGATGCGGCCGATGCTCGCTCCCAAACTCAACCCGAACCGCCCGAGATCCTCCCTCTCCTCTTCCACACCCTCCTCGCCCCGGTCAGCCCCGAAGAGGACGCCGGCGAGGCCGAGGAGCGTGTCGAGGTCCAGGTCAGGGCCGATCTCGAGCCCAGCCTTCTCTAGTGCTCCGGTCAGCGCCTCGAAGTCGCCTTCGGAGAGGGCATCCATAGCCTCGGCCATAGCCGCGACGAGATCTGGCGGCACCTTCACGGTAAGGCCGTGGTCGAGGAGGACGAGCACGGGGCCTCTCTGCCCGGGCTGGACGAGCAGGTTGCCGGGATGAGGGTCGGCATGGAAGACGCCACGCTCGAAGAGTTGCTCAGCGTAGACGTCTATGAGGAGCTCCGCGACCTGTTGAGGGTCTATACCGGCGTCGAGGAGGCCCTGGCGGTCGGTGATCTTGACGCCCTCGACGAGCTCCATCACGAGTAGGCGCTCGGTGTTCAACCCCTCGACGACCTCGGGGATGAGAACGTCATCCCGGTGGGAGAGGGCACTCTTGAGGTCCCCTATCGCCCCTGCTTCGCGGCGGAAGTCCAGCTCCATCGGGAGCGTCCAGCGCAGGTAGTCGAGGATCGGGCGCAGGTTGACGGAGGCTTCGAGGCGTGAGATCCCCTCGAAGATGCCCTGGAGCGCCGCCAGGTCCGCCTCTATAAGACCCGCTATCCCCGGATACTGCACCTTGACGGCTACCCACCGGCTGTCAGCGAGACGAGCCCGGTGTACCTGAGCAATGGAGGCGGCGGCGATGGACTCGCGCTGGAACTCCTCGAACTCTTCGGAGAGAGGGCGCCCGATCTCGCGTGTCACCGCTCCCTCGATCACCGTCCACGGCCGGGGCGGGACGCGGTCCTGGAGCTCCGAGAGCCTCTCGACGTAGGGAGCGGGGAGCAGGTCCGGGCGGGAAGAGCCGAACTGGGCGGCCTTTATGAGAGTACCGCCCAACGCCGCCGCCGCGTCGAGCACGCGCCCGGCCCCGCGCCGGTGTTGCATCTCCCAGTCCTCGTCGCGCACCAGCCCGGGCGTCCATCGCGCCCGCTCCCGCAACGCTGCGTACCCGACCCACAGATCGGTCGCCACCACCCCGAGCACGAACACCCGCGGCGACGGAGCGGACGCGGCGAGCTCGGCGAGACCGGGCAAC